>CANGEZ010000138.1 GCA_947452875.1 Chitinophagaceae bacterium | reverse complement strand
GGTTGTATTGGGAACACGCGGTGCGGCAAGAGCTAAAACAGAAACAGCAGTACCCGTTGACGTTATTAAAATCAACCAGGCAGGTATGCCAACTGCAAGAATGGATTTGACTTCTGTATTGAATATGGCAGCCCCTTCATTCAACTATAATAAACAAACAGGATCGGATGGTGCGGATCATATAGACTTAGGAACACTAAGAGGACTTGGTCCAGATCAAACACTAGTTTTAATCAATGGAAAAAGAAGACACAACACCGCATTCGTTGCCTTGTTTGGCACTAGAGGCAGAGGCAATTCCGGAACAGATTTAAATGGATTTTCACAAGCCGCTGTTGACAGAATCGAAATCCTTAGAGATGGCGCTTCTGCACAATATGGCTCTGATGCTATGGCCGGTGTCATGAATATTGTGTTGAAAAAAGACATTAACAATTGGACCATCAATTCAGGCTGGGCTGGGAATTACGATGACAAATACAATGCACATGCTACCAAAGGAGGTAATCAATATATCTATGGAAATAAAATCGATGGAGGAACCTATACATTCTCTGCCAATCATGGCATCAAATTAAATCCTTACGGTGGTTTCTTAAATATCTCATTCGATTATTTAAATCAGGCAAAAACATTCCGTCAAGTTGCTGACACCAACGTTTCTACAAATAAAAATGCCATGCCATTAAACGGCAGTAGAAGAGCTTTTGGTGATGGATCAATTGCTACAGTTGGCTCTATGTTTAACATGGAAATACCAACAAGTCAATCAAAAAAAACTACAGTATATGCGTTCGGTGGTTTCAACAACAAAGCCTCTGACGCTTACGCATACACGAGAAATTATAGTTGGAACCCACAACGTTTCCCAATAGACGCACAAGGTAATTCAGTGTTTGATCCTAACATCATGAAAGTTACTTCTGATGGAGAAACCTATTACAACCCTCATATCCAAACCAAAATAAATGATATTTCTTTGGCAGCAGGTGTTAGAGGCAATGTGGCTAAAGGATGGAATTGGGATTTCAGTAATACCATTGGCAAAAACGATTTCCATTATTATGGAGACAAAACATTTAATGTTTCTATGATCATCATACCAGGTAGTGAAAGAAAAACACATTTCGATGATGGCGGCTTTAATTTCTTGCAAAATACCACCAACCTTGATTTCAGTAAATCATTTTCAAAGGTAGCAGAAGGATTCAATCTGGGTTTAGGTGCTGAATTCAGATATGAGAACTATCAAATCTATAAAGGAGAAGAAGCTTCTTACAGACAATATACCAATTCTTTTGGACAAGCTTCAGGCGCTCAGGGATTCCCAGGATTTAGCCCAAATGATGAAGTAAAAGCTTCAAGAACAAACCTTAGTTTTTATGTTGATGGAGAATTAAAAGCAACTAAAGCCTTTTTAATTGATGGTGCGGTAAGAGTAGAAAACTATTCTGATTTCGGTTCTGTAGCTACATTTAAATTGGCATCGCGTTATAAAGTGGCAGACAATTTCAACCTTAGAGGTTCTGTAAGCACGGGTTTTAGAGCGCCTTCATTACAACAAATCAATTTCAGCAATACACTAACTTCATTCTATGGTACTCAATTGGTACAATCAAGAATTGCCCGTAACAATGATGTTATCACAAAAGCAGCAGGTATTGATAAGTTGAAACAAGAAACTTCTGTAAACGGAAGTTTCGGTTTTGCATGGAAACCTATCAAAGGACTAACGGTTACGATTGATGGTTATGTAGTAAAAGTAAAAGACAGAATAGTGTTGTCTGGCTTATTCTCAGCAGGAGACACTACCCTCCCTACAGTTCTAACTAACGAAATGAATACTTTAAATGTGGCTACCACTCAATTTTTTGCGAACTCTGTAAACACAACTAACTATGGAGTTGACATCCTAATTGACTACTCAAAAAGACTGAGCTTACACAAATCAATCAAAGCATTATTGGCAGGCAATATCCAATCCATGAAAGTTGATAAAGTAAATATTCCAGATGTTTTAAACGACAGTTATGTACATCGTAAAACATTTTTCAGCGACAGAGAAGAAGCTTTTCTTAAAGCATCTGCTCCTAATATGAAATTCAATTTAACAGTAGACTATACATTCAAAAAATGGACAGTTGGTACACATGTAAACTATTTTGGAAAATTAACCACCTTGGGTTTTGGCTGGACAGGATTGGCTAGTGCTGAAGGCACAGGTGGCCCTGGAGATCCTGCAATTTCAGGAAGCTTTACAGGAATTGATCCTTATGTTGATATTGATGGTTACAGCGATGGCGTTCATGTTAGAAAAGAAGAATTCGTTTACAACGGCAAAGCAACAGTAGACTTATATAGCTCTGTAAAACTTTCTAAAAAGGTTTCTTTCTTCTTTGGTGTTGACAATGTATTAAATGTACATCCTAATTTCGCTGCTGTTCCAAATGCTCGTTACGAATCATTTGACAATGAAACAGGAGGCGCTTGGGAATCAGTTCAAATGGGTTACAATGGAAGAAGATTATTCAGCAAGATTTCATTTAACTTCTAATAAATAACATATTTTAAAAAGCATAAAAAGCGTTTACTTTGTAAGCGCTTTTTTTAATTATTTAAATGCAACATTTTATGAAAAAAATATTTCCAATTCTTGCCTTATTATTTTTTTTCAACAACATATTGGGTCAGAATAAAATGATTGTTTTTCAAACAGACTTTGGATTGAAAGACGGCGCAGTTTCAGCGATGAAGGGCGTAGCGATGAATGTAGATGCCTCTTTAAAACTCTTCGACCTTACCCACGAAATTCCCGCATACAATATTTGGGAAGCCGCCTATCGTCTCAATCAGACCGTTCCTTATTGGCCCGCAGGAACGGTATTTGTTTCTGTAGTTGACCCAGGCGTTGGCACCGACAGGAAATCTGTTGTCATTAAAACTACATTAGGTCATTATTTAGTGGGGCCTGATAATGGAACTTTTACATTAATTACTGAAACCGAAGGTATAGCTGAGGTTAGAGAAATTGATGAAGCGGTTAACAGAAGAAAAGGTTCTGAAAAATCATACACTTTTCATGGACGTGACGTATACGCATACACGGCGGCACGATTGGCATCAGGCTTGATTTCATTTGAACAGGTTGGGAAACAATTGCCACAAACTGTGGAAAGAATCAGTTATCAAAAAGCAGTTCTTGAAGGAGATGTAATCAAAGGGAATATCCCTGCGCATGATGTTCAATATGGCAACATTTGGACAAACATTCCTGCAGAAATGGTAAAAAAATTAAACATCAGTAAAGGCACTTATTTGAAAGTAACGATTTTCGAAAATGGCAAAACTTTCTTTCTTGGCAGGATACCTTTCGAATCAACATTTGGAGATGTTCCTGTAGGTAAACCTCTCGCCTATTTCAATAGTTTGATGGAATTATCATTCGCCATAAACCAGGATAATTTTGCAGAAAAATTTCATATCAAAAGCGGAAGCGAATGGACGATTGAAATTAGAGTTAGTAAAAGAAACGATGATTAAAATTATATTGCCTTTTCAACATAGGTCAATACATTCCCATCAATCATCATCGTTACAGGCGATACCGAAATGTCATCATTTTTTTTGATGATACATTCAGTCAAAATAAAATCATCATTTAATTGAATGCGCTCAATGCATAAATGTTTTTTAAAATCAATCATACTCTTTCCGTACCATTTATACAATGCCTCTTTGATACACCAAATCATTGTCAAACTATCTATTAGTTCAATTGCATGGTTAGCAAATAACTCAAGTTCTTGAATTGATGAAAATTTTTTCTTAATCTTTTCAATTTTTTGATTGGCTTTTTCAATGTCAATACCAACATTTGCAGTTTCAGAAATGATAACGGCTGCGTACGCTCCACTGTGCGAAATAGAAAAATGACAAATTTCGTTTTCCAAATAAGGCTTACCTGATGAGTTCACTTTGATCAATTCCAAAGGGAAATCTGGACTAATTTTTTTCAACAAGTATCTTCCTGCTAAATGCTGTAATCTCTTATGAGGATGATTGATTTCTTTTTGTGGAAACACAGATTCTAAAAAAAAATCTTCGCTTTCTGTAATATGCCAAACGCCTATTTTTGCAGTCTCGTTGATATTTTGTTGATAAACCAATGGCATATACTAGAGCGAAATGTTCAATTAAAAAATGAAAAAATTATTTTTACAAATAAACAACTAACTAACGACAAATGATTTTAAGTGATAAAAGAATATTAGAAGAAATGAATAAAGGCACTATCAAAGTTGAGCCATATTTACGTGATTGTTTGGGTAGCAACAGCTATGATGTACATCTTGGAAAATTTTTGGCTACTTACGAAAATGAAGAATTAGATGCCAAAAAACACAATACCATCAAACATTTCGAAATACCTGATGAAGGTATTGTTTTGCTTCCAAGTATGTTTTATTTGGGAGTAACAGAAGAATACACAGAAACCCACGCTCACGTGCCTTTCCTTGAAGGAAAATCATCTACAGGTCGCTTAGGTATAGACATTCATGCAACTGCCGGAAAAGGCGATGTTGGATTTTGCGGCAATTGGACATTAGAAATTTCAGTTAAACAGCCGGTAAGAGTCTATAAAGGAATGCCAATCGGGCAATTGATTTATTTCCCTGTTGAAGGTGAAATCGAAGTAAAATACAATCAGAAGAAGAATGCCAAATACAGCGGTCAGCACAACAGACCTGTAGAGAGTATGATGTGGAAGAATAACTTTTAATTTGATAATGAGTCAATTTGGTAATGAGCAAATGATCATCATCAAATTGACACATTATCAAATTGTCAAATTAGTTTAGTTTCCAAATAGCAAAATTCAATATAGCAGCGAAACTTACCCAACAGATATAAGGAACCATCAACCATGAGGCTGTTGACGATATTTTTCCAAATGAAAAAATGGTCAGCAAAATCATTATCCACATGATTACAATGTCTAGAAAAGCCCAGCCAGGTTGTTGTAAGTAAAAGAAAATAATCGACCACAAAAAGTTCACTAAAAGTTGAATGAAAAACAAAGTGATGGCTTGATTTTTTAAAGCTGTTGTTGCATCTGATTTCCATACCAAGTAAAAAGCAATACCCATCATAACATAAAGCGAAGTCCAAACCGGACCAAAAATCCAATTCGGCGGATTAAACCAGGGCTTATTGATTGTTGCATACCATCCATTAATTGCAGAAACGGTAAACCCACCGCTGATTCCACCAATTACCAATGGAATAATAACCGAAATCAAAAGCTTTAAATAATTATTCATATTTTACTCGTTAAATCTTTTTCAATCCCCAATCCCCAATCCCCAATCCCCAATCCCCAATCCCCAATCCCTCAAATCCCCCCACTCTTCCTCCAATACGCCATCAAATATACCGTAACCTCATCGTAACTCATCATTCCCTGAGGTTGTTGATTGGAACGTAAAAACAAGTCGTATATTTTTGTGATCATAGGCTCCATAAAATTGCGATGAGCTTTATTAAATTGCATAAGCTCTTCTATATCTTTTTTCACATCAGTAGACAGTAGCTCTCGGTATCGCTTAGCCGAAGTTGAATCCTGTGAATACAAATTTCGGTTGGCATAAAAAAACAAATCCAAATAAGCTGAATAAAGAAATAGGCTGTCATTATATTTTTTGGCAACAAGGTAAGAAACGAAGTTGGCTTCTTTTTCCTTAGCATATCCGAGTTGATGAGCCACTTCATGACATGAAGCAAAAGGCAATATAAATTTCGGCACAGTTGTGTTGAGTTGTGCTTCCCCTGTAAAAGGATTGTAATAACCTGTAAAACCCCAGTAATTGCCCAGCCAACCCCAGATCGATTTTTTTATTGACGCATTTTTATATGTCAAAAAATTAAAGCTACCATCAACTGCATCGTAGGCTTTTTTCGTTTGAATAAACAAAGATTTATTATCAGGGTATTCTATGTGGTTGTCAACGATGGCTTTTTTTGAAAGATTTGTTTTTTCAACCAGCAAGGCATTTAATGATCTCAATTCCTGGCTATTATATTCCTTTAAGTCTAACCCAATTTGCGAGGCGATCCCCAACCTGTTATAATTCAACCCCCAAAAAATATTAAACACCAAATACACCACCAAACACAATAAGAAAACACGCTTTAATG
>CANGEZ010000137.1 GCA_947452875.1 Chitinophagaceae bacterium | reverse complement strand
GGATGGGAAAACAGCAACAGAAAGATTTTGATTACTAAAGTCTCTCAGGCTACGGCAACATTTTCAAAAATGATCAAATTGTATGCTTGTATGCAAATGCTACACATCATCAATACAAATAAAATTCAGGATTTTGAAAGTTTCAAAAAGTTACTCAAACAAAAAAAAGAACGTTCTCATTGGATGAATGTTGGTGGACAATTGATTCAAACTGATTTGGTTGATCAGCTTAAAATCAATATCAAATCAGGGAAAATAAAAAGCTGGGAAGAAATACATAAATTCTATCAAGTTCAAGGCCAAAAATATGAAATGGATAAATTAACCCATGCTTATACTTCTTTGCTTGAGCATTTGGACTTGAAATCAAAAGATTTTACTGCTGCATTTTTCTATTCTTTATTGAAAGAAACCATAACCGTAAAAGAATGGATGTTTGAAGAAATTTACAACACAAGAGCTAAGGATTACAAAAATACTTTCAGAAAAATGGTGTACAATAATGAAGCAGAAATGGTAAATGTTTTAGGTAAAATTGAAGACAATAGTTTTATCAATGAACAGCGTACTAACGTAGATGCACTTAAGAAAAACATCAATAGTATCAGTAAAAAATGGAAATTAAAATTGTAAATCTTTTTACTCAATAAAATATTGCAAGGCAAGTTCGTAGCCTCTTAAACCCAACCCACTGATCACGCCTTTGGCTTTGGCTGAAACATGAGAAACTTTTCTGAAATCTTCTCTGCCAAAAATATTGGAGATGTGTACTTCAACAACTTTTGCAGCAACAGCAGCAATGGTATCACCTATAGCCACAGACGTGTGCGTATATCCTCCAGGATTCAATATCACGCCATGAAACACCTCACCCACCCTTTGTAATTCATTGATAATTTCTCCTTCGATATTGCTTTGAAAATAGCTAAACTCGATTGAAGGATATTTGTCTTGCAAACGTTTAAAATATTCTTCAAACGACTGATGGCCATACACATCTGGCTCCCGCTTTCCCAAGAGATTAAGATTTGGACCGTTAATGATGGCTATTTTCATTAGAGAAAATTAATGTGTTAGGAGTTATAATTCAAAAGTAAAAAGTAAAAATTCAAAAACGATTATCTTATTTCATATAAATTTTTACTTTTGAATTTTGAATTTTGAATTTCTTTCTATCCAGCCTATCCAACATTCCCCACCATTTCCAAAAAATCATCAAATAAATACCTGCTATCGTGTGGGCCTGGAGTGGCTTCAGGATGATATTGAACTGAGAACGCTTTTTTGTTTTTAACCCTGATACCTTCGATACTGTTGTCGTTCAAATTAATATGTGTAATTTCTATATTGGCGTTGTTTCTTACGGCATCAGGATCTACACCAAAACCATGATTTTGTGTGGTGATTTCTGATTTGCCGGTGATGATATTTTTTACAGGATGATTTAACCCACGATGTCCGTGATGCATTTTAAATGTAGGAATATCATTTGCCAAAGCCAATAATTGATGCCCCAAACAAATCCCAAATAAAGGCTTTCCCGAATCTAAAATTTGCTTTACAGTTTTGATGGCATAATCCATTGGAGCAGGATCACCAGGACCGTTACTGATAAAATAACCAGTTGGACTAAATTTTTCAAGTTCTTCAAAACTTGTTTTCGCATTGAATACCTTTAAGTAAGCTCCTCTTTCAGCCAAACA
The DNA here is from genome assembly GCA_947452875.1 of Chitinophagaceae bacterium. Lineage (GTDB taxonomy): Bacteria > Bacteroidota > Bacteroidia > Chitinophagales > Chitinophagaceae > Ferruginibacter. Next base: position 4,493 of record CANGEZ010000137.1, on the reverse strand, counting down.
AGTTAAGATGTTTCTTTTTACACCGAAATCAAGAACAGCTATTCTTTTTTTGCTAGATTCATCTCCTAGCGTATATGCTTCTCCGGTAGATACTACTGAAGCCAATTCTAAGCCATCCATTGAAGGAACCGACTTTAATTCAACTTTTAATTTTTCAACATCAGTTTCTACAGAAGAAATGATACAATTCATGGCTCCTTTAGTTCTGATATGAGAAACAAGTGCTCTGGTATCTATTTCATCAATAGCCACGATGTTTTGATCTATAAAATATTGTTGCAAAGAACCTTCAGCTTTAAATCTGCTGAATTTTTCTTCTAAGTTTTTTCCAATAACAGCTTTCACTTTTACACTGCCACTTTCTACGTCTGCAGTGTACACACCATAATTACCTACATGAACCGTATTCATGATTAATACTTGTCCATAATAACTAGGATCTGTAAATACCTCTTGGTATCCAGTCATACCTGTATTGAAACAGATTTCGCCAGTAGCGGTTCCAAGCATTCCAAAAGCTTTACCATGAAGAACGGCCCCGTCTTCTAAAACTAAAATTGCAGATGTTTGTATTTGTTGTTCCATTTTCGAAAAGTTTCACAAAGAAAGTAAACTCGAGTTATTTAATAAAATAAAAAAAGCCCCGAATTTAATTTCGGGGCGATATGTAAAAAGATTAATCTCATATTACGCTTCGGTGCTTTCGTCAGCAGCTGCTTCAGCAGATGATTCTTCAGTAGCTTCATCAGTAGTTGCTTTCTTTTTGCCACCAGAACGACGAGTTTTCTTAACTGCGACTTCTTCAGTAGAAGATGCAACACCATTTCCGTAGATTTCATTGAAGTCAACCAACTCAATCATAGCCATTTCTGCGTTATCACCAATACGTGCGCCTAATTTGATGATACGAGTGTAACCACCCGGACGATCAGCAACTTTTGGAGCTACAACAGTGAACAATTCTTTTACAGCTTGTTTATCGTTTAAATAGCTAAACACGATACGGTGATTGTGCATGATCGCTTCCTTGCTTTCTGTAGCTTTGGTTTTAGTAATCAATGGCTCAATGTAAGTACGTAAAGCTTTTGCTTTCGCTAATGTAGTTGAGATTCTCTTATGAGTTATCAACTGGCAACCTAGGTTCATCAACAATGATCTTCTGTGAGAAGCTGTTCTGCTGAGGTTGTTGTTTTTGTTTCCGTGACGCATGACTTGTTGTTTTATACCCTGTACCGTGTCAGGAATTACAGGATGTTATTGAAATAAATTAAAAATTCAAAAGTAAAAATTCAAAATTTGGATTTATTAATTGATACATCATCAAATTATCAAATCATCAAATTGAATTACTCATCATCCAATTTAAGCTTGCTCAAATCCATTCCAAAACTTAATCCTCTTTCGTGCAAAACCTGATCGATTTCGCTTAAAGATTTTTGACCAAAGTTTCTGAATTTCATCAAGTCTTCTTGCTCATATTGAACTAGTTCGCTTAATGAATTGATTTTAGCAGCTTTCAAGCAATTGAAGGCACGAACAGAAAGATCTAAATCTTCTAGTGGAGTCTTCAACATTTTGCGTAATTGCAAAGTTTGTTCATCTACTAAATCTTCTTTCTTATCTTCTTTAGTATCGAAAGTGATATTTTCATCAGTGATGATCATCAAATGCTGAATTAAAATACGGCTAGCTTGTTTAACCGCTTCTTCAGGATGGATTGTACCGTCAGTGATAACGTCCATGATTAATTTTTCAAAATCAGTACGTTGTTCTACCCTGGTATTTTCAATCAAATATTTTACATTTTTGATTGGGGTAAAAATAGCATCTACTGGGATGTAACCAAAATGAGAGCTTTTTTCTTTTTGCTCTTCAGCAGGCACATAACCACGACCTCTACCAATTGTGATTTCAATATCGAATTTAGTGTTGCTATCGATAGTACAGATAAGCAATTCTGGGTTCATTACTTCAAATGCAGGAGAAGCTTCAGCAATCATACCTGCAGTGAATTCTGTTTTATTTTTGATAGACAATGTTACTTTTTCAGTATTTACATCGTTTTCAACTTTAGACTTGAAACGCACCTGCTTTAAATTCAAGATAATTTCAGTAACATCTTCAGTTACACCTTTCAAAGTTGCGAATTCATGATCAGCACCAGCAATGTTGATACCGATGATCGCATACCCTTCAAGTGAATTTAATAACACTCTGCGAAGAGCGTTACCAATAGTTACACCATATCCTGGTTCAAGAGGGCGAAATTCAAATTGAGCTTCGAAGTCGTTAGCTTTTTGAAGAACAATTTTATCTGGTTTAACAAAATTAAAAATGGCCATTTGTATTTTGTTGTTTTAATTGATTTGATAATTCCGGAATTACCGGTTTGGTTGTTGAGAATTGGTTCAGGATTATTTACTGTACAATTCCACGATTAATTGCTCCTTAATATTTTCAGGAACGCTTTCTCTTTCAGGATAAGCAATAAATGTTCCTTTCAATTCACTTTCGCTCCAATCTAACCAACTGAATTTTGGATTTTTTCCACGAACATTATCAGCAATTGATTTGTTGGCTGCACTTTTATTTTTTAGACTGATAACATCACCAGGCATACAACTGTAAGAAGGAATGTTTAAGATTTCTCCGTTTACGGTAACGTGCTTATGACTTACCATTTGACGAGCTGCCTGACGGCTAGGCGCAATACCCATTCTGAAAACGGTATTGTCCAAACGAGCTTCTAATAATTTAATTAGATTCTCACCGGTAACACCTTTTCTACGAGCAGCTTCTTCGAAGGTTTTGCGGAATTGTTTTTCAAGCAAACCGTAAGTGTATTTTGCTTTTTGTTTTTCTTTAAGCTGAACACCGTATTCACTAAGTGTTTTACGTTTTTTGCTTGCTCCGTGTTGTCCTGGAGGGTTGCTGTTTTTGGTCAGCCATTTGCCATTACCAGTGATAGGTTCACCGAAACGACGAGAGATTTTGGTTTTGGGGCCTGTATAACGTGCCATAGTTGTAATGAAGACCTTTTAGTGACGATGTATCATTGTAAAGGTCATTTAAAATTAATGATACACCCGTTGATAAATATTATTGATTAAACTCTTCTCTTTTTAGGAGGACGACAACCATTGTGTGGTAAAGGAGTTACGTCTTTGATCATGGAAACTTCCAATCCGCTTTGTGATAAAGAACGGATAGCGCCTTCACGACCGCTTCCTGGTCCTTTTACATAAACGTCAACTCTTTTCAAACCAGCATCAATTGCAGTTTTAGCTGCATCTGCTCCGGCCATTTGAGCTGCATAAGGAGTATTTTTCTTACTTCCTTTGAAACCCATTTTACCAGCAGATGACCAGGAAATTACCTGACCACTTTTGTTGGTTAAACTGATGATGATGTTGTTGAAAGTAGCTACGATATGTGCATCACCGTAACTGTCAACTTTTACAATACGCTTTTTCGCTGCTGCTTTTGCGCTTTGTCCTTTTTGTCCTTGTGCTTTTGCCATTTTAATTAATAAAGGTGTACTTAAATAATATTCTTCAGTTTCCCGAAGCTGAACCAACCCTCCTGCCGACTTATTAAGCTATCCGGCGCTGACTCAGAAATGATAAGTCTGTATAAATATAATTGTCGGAAAAATGATATTTCCGACAACAAATATTACTTAGTTACTTTTTTCTTACCCGCTACTGTCTTACGCTTACCTTTTCTGGTACGGCTGTTAGTACGAGTACGCTGACCACGCAAAGGCAATCCTTTACGATGACGCAATCCGCGGTAGCAAGCGATATCAAGCAAACGCTTAATATTCATTTGTGTTTCACTACGAAGTGCACCTTCAGTTTTGAATTCGTTGTTGATGACATTACGGATAGCCGTTTGTTCATCATCATTCCACTGATTTACTTTTTTATTCAAGTCGATTCCAGACTTGGTTAAAATGTATTTTGCAGTAGATCGGCCAATACCATATATGTAAGTAAGACCTATTTCTCCTCTTTTGTTTTTTGGTAAATCAATACCGGCAATACGAGCCATATGCTTTGTTCAATTTTTGTTTTAAAAATAATTCGATTACCCTTGCTTTTGCTTAAAGCGAGGATTCTTTTTGTTGATTACATACAAACGTCCTTTTCTTCTCACGATTTTGCAATCAGCGCTGCGTTTTTTGATTGAAGCTCTTACCTTCATTTTTTTTAATTTTTATCTATTTGATAATAGCTGTTTCCAGCGTTGTTACTTGTATCTGAATATGATTCTTCCTCTGGTTAAATCATATGGACTCATCTCCACACCTACTTTATCGCCTGGCAAAATTCTAATGTAATGCATTCTCATTTTACCAGAAATAGTAGCTAAAATCTCATGCCCATTTTCCAATTTAACCTTAAACATAGCATTACTCAATGCCTCGATAATCGTTCCGTCTTGTTTTATTAATGCTTGCTTCGCCATAAATTTTGGAGCGCAAAGATAGG
>CANGEZ010000136.1 GCA_947452875.1 Chitinophagaceae bacterium | reverse complement strand
TTCAAAGGAGCATTGATCATTAATTTAAATTCTCCTGCCGATGGATTTGGATATAAGCTGATTTCAAATGAACTGGCATCTGTTGTAGTTACCGGCAAACTCATCTTCGTACCTGCAGCACAACCTCCATGTGTAAGTGCCTGATTTTTTGCAGTGCCCTGTGTACCACAAGAAGTTTGTCCTTTTACAGATAAAGTTCCTCCGATATATCCTGTGTTGAATTGCAAAGTAATGGTTGAACTATCGGCACTGGCGCTTGTGATGGAAGTGTTGTTAGGTTTGGTCCAACGGAAAACACTTGCTGCCACCTGACTTGTAGTAGGCGCACTCACCAATGCTGAATATGTGATGCTGTTGCCGATACAAGCGTTGTAAGAACCAGTACTTGATGCGATGCTCAACACTCCCGGAGGCAAGAACTGTAAAATAGCTGTTGAGGCCGTTGTGCCAATCGTACCACAAGAGCTAACTCCTTTTGCACTGATGCTACCGCCGGTGTAACCTGTATTGAAACTAACGGTAATGCTTGAACTATCCGAAGTTGCCGAAACGATTGTGGTATTAGCAGGTATTGTCCAACGGAAAGAAGCGATTGGTGCCTGTAAAGTTGTAGGTGTACCGCGTACAGCCGTAAACGTTTTGTTGACGCCGATACAAGTAGCGAAATTACCACCAACAGTAGTAATACCTAATACAGCTGCCGGTGTAGCGTAAGCGTATAATATAGAAGTTCTCACCGCACTTACTGAACAAGGGGTAACTGATTTTACAGACAACGTATCTCTTAAAAAGCAATTTGCAAAAGTTACAATTACCGCTGTATCATTTACACCCGAAGGATTGATGTGTGTAATGGTAGCGCTCGTACCTTGGTTCATCGACCAGTTGTACGAAGTGGCATACGTTACTTTTTTAATTCTGTAAGTTTCTGAAACCAGACCTGTTACATTGGTAACGGCAACTATAGAAGTAGGTGTAAATTCTTTTTGAATAACACCTGGTGTAGCGGCTACTCTTTTGTAAACTGTAACAGATCTTGCTGTTGTGCTGCTACCGCAAGCGTTAACTGAATTAACGGCAATCGCTCCTGAAACAAACGTTGAAGCGAAAGTTACTGTGATGGTGTTTGTTCCTTGACCACTAACAAGAGTAACTCCTGCTGGTACTGTCCAATTATAAGAAAGCGTGTTAGCTGCAACGGCCGCTGTGTAAGTTACCGGACCACTTGTAGCAACTGTTGGGCTTGTAAAATATGAACAAATATCTGTTGCTCCGGTGATAGATGCAGGTGCCGATGGTACTGCAGTATTCACGTAAACTTTCACACTATCAGTACAAATTGAATATCCGTTGTTGATAGTGCAATAGTATGTAGTGGTAACAGTTGGCGCCACTGAAATGGTTTGTGTAGTAGCACCAGTCGACCATAAATATGTTGTAGCATTTCTTACGAATCTTACAGAATATCCATTTGATTTTACATTGCTGATTCTGGCTTCATTGGCATCGCTTGAACCGATAGCATGCGACCAGGCAGCAGGTGTTGTATTGGCAGTATTTGTAGTAGCGCTCCACCAATAAGCATTGGTTCTTGCATTTAAGAACGAACCGTCACGGATACCCGAAGCAATGGCGTTGAAACCGCTTGAATTGGTAGCACCTCCGTTTGGAGTTAACCAATTTGTTGTACCTGTTTGTTTTAATGCACCACCTGCTAAAGTACTTTGTGCACAACCACCGCAAACGGTATCTGACAAAGGATCTAAATATTTGATCATTTTATTCCATTCGCCATCAGTTGGCACATGCCATCCATCAGGAGCAATACCTCTTGAATCATTAACCGCATACCAGTTGTACAATTTACCGGCTGATGAATAAGTAGCACTGTCGTTGTTGAACCAGCACCATGCACCTGTAGTAAGATTGCGCCATGTAGCCGAATCTGTTACTTGTGGAATTACATCGCCATTTTTATATTTTGTAGCCGTTAAATTTTTGCTGCTCCATGTTTGTGAACCGATATTAACACTTGAATATGTATTACCACTTACATCTGTACTTGGTACATTTACAGTAGCTGCGCCCAATGTTACCGTTGCGCCTCTGCAAATTGTAGTATCATTGTTAACAATACCCGAAACAGTAACAATTACGCTATCTGTGCATGAATTAACCCCATCGCTAACGGTTACATAGTAAGTAGTTGTTCTGGTTGGACTAACTGAAATACTTTGAGTAGTAGCACCGGTTGACCAAAGGTAGGTAGGTGTGTTGCGCAAGCATCTCACAGAAAATCCATTTTCTTTACTATTTGCATCTCTGCCAACAACACCATTACTGTAATTCAAATTTCTTGCCCATGCATTTGTAGAAACTGTTTGTGTTGTGCTCCAACAATAAAAATAAACACCTCTGTTTACGAATTGTACAAAACCGGGTGTTGGCGGAGTGGTATTTAAAGTAGATTTTAAACCCCCAGGCAAAGCAGTAAAACCACTGCTATTGGTGGCTCCGGTATTTGGACTATTCCAATGCGAAGTGCCCGACTCTTTTAATGCATTACCTGCTGTTGAAGAACCACCTAAAAATGTTTCCATTGTCGACCACTCTGGATCAGTTGGCACATGCCATCCATCTGGCGCAATACCTCTAGAATCATTAACTGCATACCAATTGTATAATTTGCCATAAGTTGATGCATAAGTAGCACTATCATTATTATACCAGCTCCAAGCACCGGTAGTAAGATTACGCCATGTAGCCGAATCCGTTACCTGCGGAATTATATCTCCGTTTTTATATTTTGAAACACTTAAATTTTTCTGCATCCAGGTTTGTGAGCCGATGTTTACCGATGGGTAATTATTGCCGTTGATATCTGTTGCAGATGCAGGAGTTACAGCTGCTGCGTTTAAGGTAACAGATGAGCCTTTGCAGATAGTGGTATCGTTGGAGGTGATGTTGGCGATGCAGGGGGGTGCACTATTGTACAATTGAATTACTTCAGATTGTGTTAAAGCACGATTCCATATGCCATTAAACGGATAATACGCAACTAAGCCATTTGTAGGCACATAAGAAGGAACTTGGGCGTAGGAGGCGAATACTGAAAAGACGAGTAGTAATAAAAGGAGCTTTTTCATAATAGAAAATGTTTGTTGTTATTTAATGATTGGTGTTTGGTGTTATTTGTTTGGCGGCCCCCTTCAGATCCCCCAAAGGGGGAAGGTCATCGCGTTATATTTTTAAGTGTTATCAACTAAATTTTCAATTGTGGTAGTAAATCCCACTTTTACCCCGAGGTATCGGGGCAGGCTATTTTACATTGGATATTTTACATTCTACATTCAAAAAACCTTTTGAACTTTTTGAACCTTTTAAACTTTTTAAACCTTTTCAGCAGAAATAGGAAGTAAAAATTCGGCCACAAACATAGTAACAAAATTCACAATTTGCAAATTTATTCACATTTTGGCAATTATATTTTTTGTCACTTGCAGTGATGAAAAAGAAGAAGCAACATATTGGTCAGCATATCAAGCGGTTAAGGGGTTTCAGAGGGATGAATCAGGAGCAGCTGGCAAAAGCTATTGGCAAAACGAGGTCGTTGATTTCGCATATGGAGCGCACCGGTGTGGTAAATGATTATACTTTAAAGGATATTGCTGCAGTACTTAATGTTGATGTGGAAGAAATTGAAAAAGGCATGATTCCCGCTGAAATAAACTCTTCACAAGACCCCGAAGCAATCATGATAAAACAAGATCCCTGCAAAGAAACCATCTCCAAACAAAAAGAAGAAATTAGTTTTCTAAAAGAAACGATTAACCACCAGTGGCAGTTGTTGCATGAGCTGGCGAGGAAGAGAGGGTAGAAATAAGGAATAAGGAATAAGAAAGTAAAAATAAGGAAGTGGCATTTCGGATATGAATTCATCATTCTCTCGTGAATGGGCAAACCTCACCCCCGACCCCTCTCCCGAGTGAGAGGGGAGCAATGAGCAGTATCGACTATCTCTGCGAAACCTCTTCTTTCTCTTCTTCTCAGCGGTAAAAAAAATTCGTGAATTCGTGGCTCTGGAAATGTAAAATGTAGAATATCCAATGTAAAATGTAAAAGTGGGATTTCGGATATGAATTCATCATTCTCTCGTGAATGGGAAAGTATTTGATTTTTTAAAGTCTTTATTTACGTAGATTTTCATTGTAGCCCACGGTTTCAACCGTGGGTGATGAAGAATGATTATTTAGATACAGAATAAGGAATAAGAAATAATAAATAAGGAAGTGGTTTTCGGGAGATGAAATGATAATTCTCTCTTGAATGAGAAAACCCCATCCCCAACCCTTCCCCCGAGGGAGAAGGGAGCAATGAAAAGTATCGACTATCTCTGCGAAACCTCTGAACACTCTCTTTCTCCGCGGTAAAAATAATTCGTGCATTTGTGGCTAACACAATAAAACATAATCAAAGTCCCCCTTGGGGTGATTTAGGGGGCGTGCGGTTATTCCCTCAATTCCCTGTTGTTTTTCCCCTTTTAATTCAATGCCACATAATTAATTTGCATCAGCATAAATTCAATATTCAAATCAATTTTTGTTTTCTATTAGTAAACTTTTCTATAATTTTATAAAAATGTTCAATATCATAACCAGAAGAACGTTGCTCGAATATTGTGATGCGTATCCTCAAGCAAGAACAGCGCTTTTGGAATGGTATCACCAATGTAACAGCAACAATTTTAAAAATTTTAATGAGCTCAAAAAAACATTTAGTACTGCAAGTATTGTTGGCGACGACAGAGTAGTGTTTAATATTATAGGCAATCATTACAGATTAATTACAAGAATCGTTTTTGAATATAAAACAGTTCAAATAAAATGGTTTGGAACCCACAATGAGTATGATAAAATTGATGCTTTAACCATTCAGTATAAAAAGTAAATTATGGAACTCAAAATCATAAAAAATAAAAAACAATACAATGATTGTTTGGATTGGGTTGATCAGCAATTCGATAAAAAGATAAATCCCAAATCTGCTGAAGGTGAAAAATTACAAATCGTTCTTTTATTGATAAAGCAATATGAAGATATCCACTTCCCTATTCCATTACCAGATCCTATAGAAACCATTAAAATGAAAATGGAAGAAAAAGGTATGCGCAATAAAGACTGGGTTGGAATCATTGGTAGCAAAGGCTATATTTCTTCTATATTAAATAAGAAAAAACCATTAACACTCGAATTGGTAAAATTTTTTCATCGTGAATTGAATATTCCTGCTCATGTTTTGTTAGCTTAATGAGGGAAGGTGGATGCTGGGTGATAGATATACTAGATACTAGATACTAGATGCTGGATGCTGGATAAACATTCCCAACTCAACACGCAACGTCCCTTGCAGGAGACATTGCTGAGAAACCAAACCTCACCCCCAACCCCTGTCCCGCGTGAGAAGGGGGCAAAGATCAATATCGACTACCTCGGCGTAAACTCTATTCCCTCATCTTCTCCGCGTTAAAAATAATTCGTGCATTCGTGAGCCCCCCTCAGTCCCCCAAAGGGGGAGGTTTTCATTTCGGATATGAAACTATCAAAATCTCATGAACAAAAATTCGTGAACATCAATAAAACATAATCAAAGTCCCCCTTTGGGGGATTTAGGGGGCCTAATTCGTGAATTCGTGAGCCCCCTCAGTCCCCCAAAGGGGGAAGTTTTCATTTCGGATATGAAACTATCAAATTCTCATGTACAAAAATTCGTGGTTATCAATAAAACATAATCAAAGTCCCCTTTGGGGGATTTAGGGGGCCTAATTCGTGAATTCGTGGTTATGCCAAGCAAAACATAATCAAAGTCCTCCCCTTGGGGGATTGAGGGGGCAAGACAACGTTTTAAACACTTGAATTTCCTGTTGTTTTTCCTTTTTTACTCCAAAACACTGTGATTAATTTGCTTGAAAATTGATTAAAAACGTAAATAGAAATTTACTCATTTAAGAAGTTATTCAAATTATGTCAAATAATGTCAAAGTATATGAACCAACTATTGAAAACTCCATTTTGTTCATCAGAGAAAAACAGGTAATGTTAGACAGGGATTTGGCGGTTTTCTACCAAACAGAAACACGTTCGATAAAACAAGCGGTGAAAAGAAACGCAAATCGTTTTCCTGAAGATTTTATATTTCAGATCAACAACTCAGAAGCAGAACTG
>CANGEZ010000135.1 GCA_947452875.1 Chitinophagaceae bacterium | reverse complement strand
GAATCATTGTATTCCACTTCAAAAGCTTTTTTCAAATCAACACTATAAAATGTTTGAGGTGTTTGTACCAACATTACGGTATCTCTTGAAATGGATTTATTTTTTTCTCCATCAATAATTCTCACACTATCTTTTGAAGTAATCGCAGGGATGATAGCTTTTTTATCCAAAACCTCATTCAGCGAGCGTTGTATTAAATCAACTGTAACCATGCTTCTTACGGCATCATGCACTAATACAATTCCATCTTCTTGAATTTGCATCAATCCATTTTTCACAGAATGGAATCTTGTAGTGCCACCGGAAGTAATGATAATCTCTTTCCCATTAAAATATTCAGTAACAATATCATTTCCTGTTTGTAAATGTTGTTCAGGCAAAACCAGAATGATGTTGATATCAGCATCTGCTTGTAAAAAAGATTCAATGGTATAAACGAGTAATGGTTTGTTTTTAAGAAGTAAAAACTGTTTGGGCACATCAGCTTTCATTCTACTTCCACTTCCGCCGGCAACCAATACAGCATATTTTTTCATAGCAGAAGAATATTAAGGGAGTTGATGATATTCTTTATACAATCCTATTTTATGTTCGCCTTTGCTGGTTTTCATACCACGATACATTCCGGCGCTATTAAATACCATGGCCACATTGCCTTCTTTATCAACTCCAATCATGCCGCCTTCTCCTTTTATTTCAATTAGTTTATGATGTACCACTTCATTCATAGCTTCTTCAAGCGATAGCCCTTTATATTCCATTAACGCATTTACATCATGAGCGGCAACAGCACGAATAAAGAGTTCACCGTGTCCTGTACAGCTGATGCCACAAGTTTTGTTGTTGGCGTAAGTTCCTGCACCAATAATCGGACTATCTCCTATTCTTCCGTATTTTTTGTTGGTCATACCGCCTGTACTTGTTGCGGCTGCTAGATTACCATTTTGATCGAGTGCTACAGCTCCAACAGTTCCAAACTTTTTATCCTTCATTAATTCAGCAATATCCTGATGGGTGTGATCTAAAGAGTACATATCGCTATCGCGAATTTCTTTCCATTGATCGTATCTGAATTGAGAGAAGAAATATTCATCGGGTTCTAGTTTCAATCCACGTTTAATGGCAAAATCATTGGCACCTTTTCCACTTAAAAAAACGTGATTGCTGTTGACCATCACTTCATACGCCAATTCAATAGGATTGCGCACATTTCTAACTCCCGCTATTGATCCCGCTTTCAAATCAGCACCACTCATGATGGCAGCATCCATTTCCTGTACACCTTTTTTGGTAAATACAGAACCTCGACCGGCATTGAATAAAATATGATCTTCGAGAATGATAATTGCAGCTCTTACGGCATCAACTGAAGTGCCGCCATTTTCGAGTATTTCATAGCCTTTTAATAAGGCAGATTCCAACCCTAGCGTATAAGCCTTTTCCAGTTCAGGAGTCATGTCTTGCTTTAGAATTGTACCTGCTCCGCCATGAATGACGATGGAAAATGGTTGCTGCATTGAATTTTTTTCCAAATTTATTTAATTAAAATAAGAGAATGGCTATCTTTTTTTAAACATAATGTGCAATTAACATCACTAATGAAGAAAATGGCAAGACTAAGAGATGTTCTCAAAGCAAAGTGAACATTATTTAGAAGCGATAAATTGAATCCTTGATATTATTTTTTCGGGTGTAATTTCTTGCATACAGGCATGGTCGCCTCTCCAACATTTTTTATTGCCATACACCGAACAAGGTCTGCAAGGCAAATCAACTGAAACTACATTATCATCAGATTGACCCCAACCCAAAAATCCTGCATAGGGATGAGTAGCACCCCAAATGCTGACCACTGGAACATTGTACATAGATGCCAGATGCATATTTGCCGAATCCATGCTGCACATGAGTTTAAGATGACTGATAATAGCCAACTCTTCTTGAAGATTAAATTTGCCGGTGATATTGATTACGTTTGAATGATCATGATTCATCCAACTATCTAGTATATTTTTTTCCTGTGCTCCACCGCCAAAAAGTAGAATATTGATATTTAATTTGCTTAGCTCCTCCACTACCATTTTCATCTTATTCGCATCATACATCTTTTCTTCATGCTTTGCAAATGGAGCGATGCCAATGCAAGGCTTGTTTTCAAAATATGTTTTTGCAGATGCAGGCAGAGGCAATGTGGTATGCTTCAACAGAGAAGGTTGCAGATTTATTGAATAACCCATTTGTTGAAACACATCTGCGTATCTTTTAAATCCTGATGGTAATGGATGGAAATTTATTTTATGCTTAGCAGTCAATTGTTTTTTTTCAGCACGTCCTTTATCTATAGAATAAATTCTCTTTCCTGACAACATGAAAAACAATTTCAGCACATGCGTTCTTACAACACTGTGCAGGTCAGCGATAGCATCAATTCTATGTTTGCTAGATATCAATTTAAACAAGCGATATAAACCTGTAAATCCTTTGTGCTCACCTTTTAAATCAGCGCCGATGAATTCGCAATTTTCGATGTTAGCGAAAAATGGTGCTAATTTTTTATCTGATACAAATGTGATGGACAATTCTGGATGTTGTTGCAATAGCAATTTAATGACAGGAACGCACATAGCCACATCTCCCATGGCAGAGAATCTGATGGCTACAATATGTTTTTTTGTATTCAAAATTATTTAGCTGATTGCTGGTATAATACAGGATTCAAAGAAGGATCGTTGTACATTTTCATCTGCTTGTATACTTTCATGTATTTTTTTCCTGAAGCGATATCTTCTAAAAGTATATCAATGGCCGCAGACAAATCAATTCTTTGTTCAAGCAGAATATTTAATTTCTTCGTACACTCATCACGGTGAGCAGGTTCAGCTTCTGGCCTGTTGGCTTCAATTGCCATGTGAAAAATCTTAAGTGCAAGAATTGATAAACGATCAATTGCCCATGCTGGACTTTCAGTATTTAAACTAGCACCTTCAGTAGCTTGTACGTCTTTATATTTATCTAGGAAATAACTATCAACATATTCAACCATATCCGTTCTCACTTGATTACTGGCGTCAATTCTGCGTTTTAGCGCCAACCCATCTACTGGAGATATTTCGGGATTACGAACAATATCTTCAAGATGCCATTGAACCGTATCAATCCAGTTTTTTTGATATAATAAAAAATCAATACTGCCATCAGTGTATGGATTAACCGCTAATTCATCTACGTTATCGTGTTGGTGATAATCTGAAATAGCTTTATCAAAAATTTCGTTACAATGTGCAGCAAACATGTTTAAAAGAGTTTATTAAAAAAATGAACACAAAAATATTGTTTGTGCATCAAAAACAAAAGCGAATGCTTATGCATTTTTGTTATTATTGGCAACAGCAAAATAATATAACGGTATACCAATCAATGTAATGATCAAGCCTGGCCAAGTAAATTGTGGTTTGTAAATGATCAACAACGTACAAAAGCTGATGCCCATTAAAATATAAATTACAGGCAATATAGGATAACCAAACGCTTTGTAAGGTCGTTCTACGTCAGGGCGTTTTTTTCTTAAAATAAAAATTCCTATGATAGTGAGTACATAAAATATGACTACTATAAATGAAACCATATCCAGTAAGTCGCCATATTTTCCACTTAAGCAAAGTGCACAAGCCATGATACACTGAATCCACAAAGCCCATTCAGGAACTGCATTTTTATTCAACGATTCTGCTTTTTTGAAAAACAATTTATCATGTGCCATGGTGTGATATACTCTTGCACCAGCTAATATCAATCCATTGTTGCAACCAAATGTAGAAATCATAATCATAGCGGCAATGATGATGGTTCCGCTGCTTCCGAAAATCGCATCAGAAGCGCTTAAAGCCACTCTATTGTCTTTTGCAAATGCCAACTCATGCATGGGAACTGTAGCCAGATACACCACATTCATCAACACATAAATTAAAGTAACAATCAAGGTGCCTAAAAACAAACTCATTCCAATATTTTTCTTTGGATTTTTAATTTCACCAGCAATGAAAGTCACGTTGTTCCAAGCATCACTACTGAAGATACTGCCCACCATGGCACTTGCAATAGCGCCTAAAATGGCTCCATTGATTAAAGCTTGTGAGACAATGACACCATCTGTTTTGGTTAATTTTTGTATCATCCAAGGGTTTTCCCAGTTTGCTTTCCAAACATCCCATTTGAAAGCAATGAACCCTGCAATAATCAACCCGAACAAAGAAATCAGTTTGGTGGATGTGAAAATAGTTTGAATTATTTTTCCTGTTTGAATCCCTCGTGTATTTATAAACGTTAGCAATATAATAAGTGCAATCCCAACTAATTGTGCATAATGAACAGTAAGTCCCATTACATTAAATGTATTTGCATCATCCCATGCCAGTACCGGAAAAAAATAACCTGCAAATTTTGCAAACCCAACAGCCACAGCAGCTATGGTACCTGTTTGAATTACTGAAAAGAAACTCCAGCCATACAAAAAACCTACCAATGGATTGTAGGATTCTTTAAGATAAACGTATTGTCCTCCTGCTTTTGGAAACATACCACTCAATTCGCCATAGCTCAAAGCCGCAGTGAGTGTCATAAAACCGGTAATCAGCCAAACAGCAATCAACCAACCTGCACTACCAAGATCCTTAAGCATATCTGCACTTACAATAAAAATGCCGGAACCTATCATTGATCCGGCTACTATCATTGTGGAATCAAATAAACCCAAGGTTGGTTTAAATGAATTGTTTGTTTCTGTCATAATCAGTTTTATATTGAATAAAAAATCCCGTTGAAATTAACGGGATTGAAGATACCATTTATTTTTATAACCATTACTTCTCTTCAGTCATCATTTCATTCATCCCTGTAATTACATCTGGAGTAATGTTATAAGAGGTGTCTTTGTAAACCATATAATCCAAGCCGTTTCCACAAGAGAAGATGTAGGTAAATCTTTTGTCTTTATTATAATCCGCCAAGAACTCTTTTAGTTTTTGTTGGATGTCATCCATGAATTTGTAACTCTTTTCATTCAGCTTTTGTGTAAGTGTTTGCTTTTTAGTGTCAACTTGTTGTTGTTCTTGAATGAGCTCATTTTGAAAAGCTTCAGCTTCCGGTTGAGTAATCGTATTGCCTCTTTTTAGAAAGTTGTTCTTTTTATTTTCAAGATTTCTGTAGCTGGCTTCCCATTCTGTTTCAATGGCTTCCTGTTCTTTTTCAAGGGCTTTCCTGTTGTTCTTTATGTAACTTATTTTTTCGTTTAGCGAATCCAATTCAACATATGCGAAACTTGGAGCTGAGGTACTTGACGGCTTGAAGGTGGAAGAGAATTGTTTTGTTTTTTTCTGGCAATCATTTTTGCAGGAGAATTGAAAATAATACAATACACCAACAGCTATAAAAAGAACAACATTCAATAACAGTGATAGATTTTTCATTTGCATTGATAAATTTTTATGTGGCGGCAAGATAAATACAATCAGTTATAATGCAATGCGGGGAGATTTGTTTTTAGCAAAGTTTTGGGAGGGGGAAGGCTGGATAGGTTGGATAGGCTGGATGTTGGATAGTGTTTGTTCAAAAGGTTTGATAGGTTCAATTCCTGCCTACCGGCAGGAAGGTGTTCAAAAGGTTGGGTGATATTGTTTCAATAAAAGGCTTGAACCTTTTGAACCTCTGGAACCTTTTGAACCTCTGAAACCTTTTGAACCTTTTAAACCTCTGGAACCTATTGAACCTTTTAAACATCAAGACAAAAAAAAGCTGCCCTGTAAGAGGCAGCTTTTGTATTTGAAGTGATTTTTATTACTCTTCATCATCGAAGCTCATGGCTTCTTTGGTTGTCATCAGCAATTCGTATTCTTCTTTGCTTCCTACGATCATGTTTTCAAAATCACGTAAACCTGTACCTGCTGGAATATGGTGACCAGTGATTACGTTTTCTTTCAATCCGAGCATTTCATCAGTTTTACCTAAGATGGCAGCAGAGCTCAACACTTTTGTAGTTTCCTGGAACGAAGCAGCTGAAATCCAGCTATGTGTTCCTAATGAAGCTTTGGTAATACCCAATAACAATGGAGAAGATGTAGCTGGTCTTGCATCACGATACTCAACCAATTTCTTATCGTTTCTTCTTAAGATAGAGTTTTCTTCTCTAACATCACGAAGGGTAACAATCTGACCAGATTTTAATTTAG
>CANGEZ010000134.1 GCA_947452875.1 Chitinophagaceae bacterium | reverse complement strand
GCTTTTTCAATCATTTCATAATGACCTCTTTGATCAAAATGTCCCAATTTAGTTTTGATATACATTACGATGTTGATGATAACACCACTAAATACGTGGAAACCATGGAAACCGGTAATGCCAAAGAAATATCCTCCGAATGCAATGGGTCCAGTATGTGTTGCATGGAATTCAGTATTGCTAGCAATCTGATTAATTAATTCTTGATTGGTTAATGATTCAACGGCGTGATGAGCGCCTTCTGCACCATGATGTAGCGTGTTGGCAATAGCAACCAATTGTTCATGAGATGTTTTTTGCAATGCAGCCATCATTTCACTTGAACTTAATGCTTCACCCCAAGGATTCATTTTTACTGTAGTTGGTAATACACTTAACGTACCATCATTCAACATAGCCACATGTTCACCGGTTAATAAGTGCGTCCACTCCCAAGCTTGACAGCTTAAGAAGCCCAATCCACCTATAATGGTAAGAAGCATATATTTTTCAACACCTTTACGATTCATGTGATGACCTTCGTGAACGGCCAACACCATCGTAACCGAACTGAAGATGAGAATGAAAGTCATCAAACTCACAAAAGCCAATGGTAAATTAGCATGACCTGCAAATGGGAATGAATTAAATACATGGTTTGGATCTGCCCAATGATTTACACTGAAACGAATCGTACCATAGCTAATAAGAAACGCTCCAAAAGTGAAAGCATCGCTCATTAAAAAGTACCACATCATTACTTTACCATAACTCACATTGAAAGGACTTTTACCTCCACTCCACCATTTTGTTCCTGCAGGAATTGTTGCTGCCATAATTATTCTTTTGTTTTTTCAAAGTGAAAATTCAAAAATCAATATGTAAAATTGACCTTGCCTTTTTACTTTTTAATTTTTACTTTTTAATTATTCTACCTGATCATGATTAAAAAAATGAGCAAGTAAATCCATAGTATATCTACAAAATGCCAGTAAGTAGAAATCAGCTCAACTGGCACCGAACTATAAATACGAATTTTTGTACTGAATGCTTTCAGTGACATGACCATTAAAGCAATGATTCCGCCTATAACATGCAGTCCGTGTAATCCAACAATAATGTAAAGAAAGGAAAACGCCACATTTGCTTGAAGCGTCATTCCTGCATTCCAGAATTGTTTGAATCCAAAATACTGTAATACTATAAAAAGAACTCCTAACACCAAAGTTGAAAACATCAACTTTCTATATTTCGACATGGCCCTTTCTTTAAATGCTTTTACAGAAAGTTGCACTGTTAAACTGCTTAATAAAATAATAATGGTACTATACCAAAACGCTTTTGGCAAATCATAGCTTACCCAACCTGCCTGATTACGTTTAACTATATAAGCACTGGTTAAACCCGCAAACATCATAACAATACTGCCAATGCCTACCCACAAAGTAAACTTGTGTGGATGTATTTTGTTTTTTGGTTTAATCTCTCCTGTTTCCATACCACTAAAGAACTTTTAATATTTCTATTTTTATATACTTACTTTATCTGCATATAAACTTAAGAACACAATCATCAGATAAAAATAAGATCCGAACATTACTTTTTTTGCCGAAGGCACATCCATTTTGATAAACAACATCACACTCAGATAGACCATAAATAAATTGCATCCAAGTAAAATCCACATGCTGATTTCACCTGAAATGTGGTACATAAAAGGTAACAATCCAACCGGAATCATCAATGCGCTATACATGATGGTTTGAATTGCGGTGAATTTTGTTGGCCCTTTATCACTTGGTAATAATTTAAAACCTGCGGCACTGTAATCTTTATGAGCAACCCAGGCTATAGCCCAGAAATGAGGAAACTGCCATAAGAACTGAATCGCAAATAAAATCCATCCGCCTGTCCAGTTATTTTGGCTTCCTTCATTAAAGCTAGCTACCCATCCAATCAAACAAGGTAAAGCTCCAGGTATCGCTCCAACAAGAACAGCAATTGAATTTATTTTCTTTAATGGTGTATAGACAAATCCATACAAAATCAAACTGGCTAAACTCAACCAAGCTGCTTCTGCGCTAAAGGTGTACATGATAAACGTACCCAATGCGCCAGTGATTCCTGCAAAGGCCCAAGCTTCTGAAGAACTCATTCTTCCGCTGGCAACCGGACGTTTTGCTGTACGCTTCATCATCGCATCAGTATCTTTTTCAAGAATCTGATTGATGGTGTTTGCCGATCCTGTTACCAACATTCCACCTGCAAAAAGTAAAAGAACTTGTATCAGATTAAAACTGACATTTGGTGCAAGCAGGTAACTAAATACCGTACTAAACACAACCATAAAGCTTAGCGTGAATTTGATTAATAAAAAGTAATCTTTCACTTTACTTGCCAAAACAAACGATGTTGAATTGGGTATGGTATTGTTTTTCTCCTGCACTTTATTTATTAATGATCTTTGCTCTCATCAGCACCAAACGGTACATTTTGAGGAATAAAATCTTTTCCGTCTTTTGCATAATCATAAGGCCAGCGATGAACTTCAGGAATCTCACCAGGCCAGTTGCCGTGTCCAGGTCTGATGGGTGTGGTCCACTCTAATGTGTTCGCTTCCCAAGGATTTTGCTTTGTAACTTTTCTACCTTTCCAAATGCTATAGAAAAAGTTAATGATAAATAATAACTGAGTTGCAAAAACAACTAACGCTACTATACTTATAAATTGATTTAAGCCACTAAACATTTTGAATGATTCCCAGTTTGAGAAATCATAATAACGACGAGGCATACCCGCCAAACCTTCATAGTGCATTGGCCAGAAAATCAAATAAGCTCCAACGATCGTTACCCAAAAATGGATATACGCCAAAGTATTATTTAAATAACGACCAAACATTTTAGGATACCAATGATATACACCGGCAAACATTCCAAAGAATGAAGCCACACCCATTACAATATGGAAGTGAGCTATTACAAAATAAGTATCATGAAGGTGAATATCCAATGCAGAGTTTCCTAAGAAAATACCTGTTAAACCACCGCTGATAAACAAACTCACAAAGCCAATAGCGAATAACATCCCAGGGGTAAATCTGATGTTTCCTTTCCATAATGTAGTTAACCAGTTAAACACTTTTATCGCAGATGGAACCGCAATTAACAAGGTCAACAATACGAATACCGATCCAAGGAACGGATTCAATCCGGTTACAAACATATGGTGCGCCCAAACCAAGAACGCTAGAATGGTAATCGCAAACAAAGATCCCACCATCGCCATGTAACCAAAGATTGGCTTACGGCTGTTGACTGATAAAATCTCAGATGACATACCCATGGCAGGTAACAAAATGATATATACTTCAGGGTGACCTAAGAACCAGAATAAATGCTGGAATAAAATAGCAGATCCGCCTTCATTTGGCATAATCTTTCCAGCAACAACGATATCACTTAAATAGAAACTTGTTCCTAAATTTCTATCAAACAATAATAATATTGCACCTGATAATAAAACAGGGAAAGACAATACACCTAACACCGCTGTAAAAAACAAAGCCCAAATAGTCAATGGCATACGAGTCATGCTCATTCCTTTTGTACGCATGTTAAGAATCGTAGTGATATAATTCAATCCTCCTAATAAAGAAGACACAATAAACATTGCCATACTTACCAACCACAAATCCATTCCTATTTTACTTCCTGAAGATGCTTCTCCCAAAGCACTTAATGGCGGATAAATGGTCCAACCACCACTTGCAGGTCCTGTTTGCACAAATAAAGAAGACATCATGATAACAGAAGCCAAGAAGAAGAACCAGTAACTCAACATGTTCAACATAGGAGAGGCCATATCTCTTGCTCCAATTTGAAGCGGAATTAAAAAGTTTGCGAAAGTTCCACTCAAACCTGCAGTCAATACAAAGAACACCAAAATAGTACCGTGCATGGTTACTAATGCATAGTAAAACTCAGGCTGAAGTTTACCACCTTTAGCCCAATGACCAAGAAGGTCTTCCAAGAATGGGTAAGTAGCATTAGGATCTGCTAACTGTAAACGAAAGATCACAGAAAACAAACCGCCAATGAAAGCCCAGATAATACCAGTTACTAAAAATTGTTTAGCAATGGTTTTATGATCTTGACTGAATACATATTTAGTAATAAACGTTTCATGATGGTGATGTTCGTGATGTGCATCTCCATGTGCCTCATGATGTGTTGCTTCTTGTGCTGTTACTGTACTCATAGTTTTATAAAAATATTATTAAAGTATTTTGATATTATGGATTATTAGGCATTACCTGTGCCATTGGCTTTGAAGTTGATGCTGTTGTGTCTACAGCTTGTACTTGCTTGCTTGGGTCTTTTTCAGGAAATAATGTAAAATATTCTGGTTTTTGTGATGCCAACCATTTATTGTAATCTTCTTCTGATTCCACTACGATTACGCCTCTCATGGAAAAATGTCCTTTGCCACACATTTGATCACAACTGATTTCATAAACAAAGTTTGGATTGCCTGTTCTCTTTTTCATTTCTTCTGTTGTGTAGATAGGTTTAAACCACATAGTAGTTGGTATCCCGGGTACAGCATCCATTTTCATTCTGAAATGTGACAAACCAACATCATGAATTACATCCATAGCGTTGATCACCAACTTAACATTTTTATTTACCGGTAAATGCATTTCTGTTGTATGTAAATCATCCCAGCTCTCTTCATCATTAAAATCAACTGCCAATGTATTTCCTGAAGGCTGGTTGTATAATTTATAATTTTTCTTACCTAATTTTCCGTCTTTACCTGGATAACGCATATCCCATGCAAATTGGTGACCTGTGATTTCAACTAATATAGCATCTTTCGGAGCATCTCCTGTCATCTTAAACCAATATTTCAAACCAAATACCACTAAGATGGTTAAGAAAATTGCAGGAACTGTTGTCCATAGCAACTCCAACTTATTATTGTGAGGAAAATAAAATGCTTTTTTTCCTTCTTTTTCTTGGTATTTAAATGCGAACCAAAAAAGCAACACCTGAGTAATAAAAAATACCACACCAGTTACCGCTATAGTAATGTAAAGCATCAAATCAATTTTCTGACCATGTTCAGATGCTGCTCCTTGTGGGAACAACGTTCTACCATAAAGAATATCGTTGCAATACCATACGCCAATCATACCTAGCACTAAAAAAGAAATCAGCAGAAATCCATTGATCTTGTTGTTCTGCTTACGCGTTTTCTCTTCTCCTTTTAATACACTAACGTATTCACTTGCTTTAGCAATCTGAAAGATCACCACAAATACCATTGCTACTATCGCTATGAAATAAAACTCATTCATTGTTTTAGTTTTTTCTTTTTCTTAAAAGCAGTTTGAATTGCTTTAAATATTTTAATTTTTGAATTTCAAATTTTGAATTTCCTATGTATGGTGAATCATACTTTCTTTAAGGAATGGATGATTCTTAGCCACCAAAGGATTTCTGGTTAAATATCTTCCAACTCCCCACATGATCAATCCGATAAACAAAGCAGGTACTCCCAATTCGAAAAGTCCCATGTGGAAATGCTCATGCATAGTGCCCGGCATTACCATTTGGAAAAAATCTATCCAGTGACCAAAAATGATAAGTATCGCCATCACGGTTACCATCGTCCAATTTCTTTTCACGCCTCTTCTCATCAAAATCAACAAAGGACATAAGAAGTTGATGAACAAGTTTAGGAAGAAAATAAAATGATAAGGACCAGATTTTCTTGCTGTACCAATTCTTTCAATAAAGTATTTTGTTTCTTCAGGTTGGTTACTATACCAAATCAACATGTATTGAGAAAACCATAAGTATGTCCAGAATACAGAGAATGCAAACATGAACTTACCAACGTCATGTAAATGTTCTTCTGTTACATATTCCAATTGGCCTTTGTTTTTAAGATAGATAACAAACAAAGCTACTAATGACATACCTGAAACGAAAGTGCTTGCGAATGTGTACCAGCTGTACATAGTGCTATACCAATGAGCATCGATACTCATCAACCACAACCAAGGAACAGTAGAAGCCACAGACAAACCGAAGAATACTGCATACAAAGAAGCCCAAACAGTATTTTTATAGATCCATTTTTTACCGGTTTCATAATCCATGGTGCCGCCTTTATCTGATTCCAAAGACATGGCTCTCATTTTGCGACCCAAGAACCACCACATGAAAATGCAAATGCCAGACCAGATAGAATAAAACTTAGGATTTAAGAATCCGCTT
>CANGEZ010000133.1 GCA_947452875.1 Chitinophagaceae bacterium | reverse complement strand
TGCCCGTAATAAAATGATACCTATCCTGCATATTGTGTTCGGAATAAATTACAGGAATTCCGGTTAACTTATGAATAAACCTTCCTGCAAATCCAGCCCAGGGCAAATGACAATGAACGATATCAATATTATTTTTTTTGATGTAATTCATTATTTTCCGCAACTGCCAAACAATCATCAAATTGTTTTTTGCCGAATAATTTGTCACTTCACCACCTGCAAGCTGCAAGCCTTCTACCATTTGATTTTTCCAAGGTAAAAAATAAATATAATGAAACTCGAATTGTTCTTGATGATGCACTTTCAATGTTTCTTGCAACAACATCTCCGCTCCACCTCTTCCAAGCGATTTGACAATATGTAGAATTTTAATTTTAGACACAGAATTATTTTATCTATTCAACAATGTTTTATACAAGGTTGCGAATCTTAAAGCTATTTGTTTATTTGTAAACCCTTCCATTACTTTTTCATAAGCTGCAGTTGTGAGGCTATTTTTTTCTTCATCTGAAAATGATGTTACTTGAATAATTGCTTCAACAAAAGAATGTTCATCACCTACTTTTATGATCCTGCCGGTTTTGAAATCTTCAATCAAATCAGCAATGCCTCCAACATGGTAAGCTACTACAGGCGTTTTGCAATAGAATGCTTCCGTAATCACACCAGGCAAGCCTTCAATAATACTCGGCAACACCAATACATCAGCGGCTGCAATATAGTCCATAGGATTGTTCACATAACCTAAAAAATTCACCTGAGAAGAAAGACCGAATTCAACAACAAGTTTTTCTGTTTCTTGTTTCAACATGCCTTCTCCTAGTAACCATAACTGATAGTTACTTTTATGTTCAACAAGTTTTTTAAAAATCGACAACAACCCTTTATGATTTTTTTCAAAACTAAACCCACCAACATGAATGATGTTTATTTTAGTTTTATCAAAAACAGTTACAGGTTGAATAGATTTTAATTCAATACCAACAGGAACCGTTGTGATTTTATTGGCATCAATTTTAAAATGTTCCATCAAGTCCTTTCGCGTAGTATGACTTACAGAAACGATTTGTGTAGTAAAGCGATAAAGAAATTGTAAAAATATTTTTGCAAATCGGCTTTTCACATAATGACTTACCATACTTGCATTTCTGAATACCAATGGTTGTTTCCAACGAAATAATAATTTTGAGAAAACAGCATATTTCAAAGTATCTCCTGCATTCGCCTGAATGATGTCCGGTTTGAAATCATAAATGATAGTTGACAATTTTTTCCACGCTTTTACATCAAACATCTTTTTACCGAGTGCAACGTTTAGGGATAAAATATTTCCGGTAAAAGGCAATTGATCTTTGCCATCCAACAATGCCACTATTAAAACTTCATGACCTTGTTCAACTAAATGTTCAGACAACTGAGCTGCAAATACTTCAGCACCTCTCAATTGTTTTTTTTGAATCAGTTGTAAAATCTTCACTTTTTATTTTTAGTTGAGCAGCAAAATAAAATTCAGAAACTAAGTTATTTGTTGTTCATCAGCCATGCTGTGAAAAGTTGAATTCCCTTTTCGAATGAAGTAGATGGTGCGTAATGTAAATACTGGGCAGCTTTGTCAATGTTGGCATATGTTACAGACACATCGCCCATTTGTTCAGGCAATTGATTGATGATGGCTTTTTTATCCAACGCCAATTCAATGGTATGCAACATTTCCGACAATGAAACTACATGATGATTTCCCAGATTGAAAATTTCGTAATTGGATTGCTCATAATGCAATGCGTTGAATACACCTTCTACTGTATCCGCTACATAAGTATAATCGCGTCGAGTACTTCCATCTCCAAAAAAGTTCAATGGCTGGTTATTCAATATTTTTTTTGAAAAAGCGTGGATGGCTAAATCAGGCCTTTGCCTTGGACCAAACACCGTAAAGAAACGCAATGCAATAAATCTGATGCCGTAAAGATGGCTGTAAACATGTCCGAGCAATTCACCTGAAATTTTGGTGCTTGCATAAGGACTTATGGGAAATAGTTGTAAATCTGATTCAGACCAAGGAACGTTTTTGTTGATTCCATAAACACTGCTCGAAGAAGCAAATACGAATTGTTTTATTCCTTTCTTTTTTGCAAATTCTAGCATGTTTTGAGTGCCGGCAACATTTACATTTTGATATTGAATAGGATTTTCAATCGAAGGCCTTACTCCTGCTTTAGCTGCTAAATGAATAATGGCATCATAGTCATCTATCAATTGAGTAGACAAACCTTCTGCATCTAATATATCCAATTCGAAAAATTTTACATCAGGATTATTGATAAACCCTTCCGTGTTTTTTTCCTTGATACTTTTTGGATAAAAAGAATCAAAATTATCTATAACAGAAACTTTATACTTTTCTTTGAGCAATCTTTCCACTACATGACTTCCTATAAAGCCAGCTCCACCTGTTACAACAATATGCTTTGAATTTTGATTCATTTCCGCAAAAGTAATATTTAATCCTCTTTTTGAAGCAATTGAGATCTATCAACATTTTCATTTACCACAGATTTCAAAAAACGTTCATATTGATGGGCAATAATGCTAATATCGAAACGAGCCAAAGCTTCTTCTCTGGCATTTTTTCCCAACTCCAATACATCATCATAATTTGTAATCACTTTTTTCATGCTTTCGAAAAGCTGCTGTTTGTCTTTTACTTTGAACAATATAGCAGTTTTGCCATCGGTTACGGCTTCTTTATTCATCGGAATATCGGAAGCGATAATTGGAATTCCGGTAATCATGGCTTCTACAAGCGAACCACTGAACCCTTCATACCATGATGGAAAAACAAAGCAATGTCCTTCGTATATTTTCTTCCACCCCTGTTGAACCGTTCCATGCAATGTGATGATGTTTTGCAGGCCATTGTCTTCAATAATTTTTTGCAATTCGCTTTGCATGTTCCCGCCTCCAAAAATATCGAGTTGAAAATTCAATTTATCTTCATGCAGCATTTTCGACACTTCAAGTAATTCATACACACCTTTTCTTTCCATCAATCGGCCCACAAAAACAAATTTTATTTTGCCATTGAATTCAGGTGCTTGCCAAACAGGAAATTTAGCAGTTTCTCTTCCTCGATAAATAACTTTCAATTTATTAAGATTCAAACCCAGCGCTTTGGCATTACTAAATGCGATGCTTTTACAATTGGCAATCCAATATTTTGGAACAAAGGAAGTGAGCTTGTCTAACGACCAAGCATACATGAATTTAATGTAGGTTTTTCTTTTTTTATGTTCTTCCACCCTAATATCACCATAACTATCATTTACAAAAGTTCCTATGATCTTTGTTCGTGTTATAAAACAGGCGATACGTGACATCAGATCTGCTCTGGCAATTGAAGAAACGACCAAATCCGGCTTTTCAGTTCGGATGATAGAAATGAGTGCTTTTATTCCTTGGAGAAAAGATTTTCCAGTTTTTAATCCAACATAATGTAATGGAATTCCTGCTTGCTCGTAAGCCTCTTTAAGTTCATGCCCTTTATAAAAATATATAACCTTTACCTGAGTATCTTTTGAAAAATAAGAAAGAATATCAAGGGTGCTTCTTTCTGTGCCTCCTATTGATAAAGTATCCAGTGTAAAGAAAACTTTCATGTTGTAATGTAGTTTGTATGTAGCCAAATGGTATAGCCTTTATGTTCATCACCTGTTGATATTGAGCTTCCTCTTATGGCTATGTCATCATTTGTTTTTTTAAAACTGTGACATTTTAAATGTGAAATTAAAATTCCTGCAACTGCACCATTTTTTCAAACAAAGGATTTTTAAGCAAGGCCTCAAAATTACCGGTTGCTATAATTTTACCCTTTTGCAGCAATACGATTACATCAGCATTCTTTACTGTAGAAAGGCGATGGGCTACAATGATGATGGTGTATTTTCCATGAAGCCTGTCGATATTATCTTTAATTGTTTTTTCAGTTTCTGAGTCTAGTGCTGAAGTAGCCTCATCCATAAGAAGAAAATCTATTTCCTTGTATAACTCTCTGGCAATGCTGATTCTTTGTTTTTGACCACCGCTAATATTGATACCATTGCTTCCCAACATGGCATTACCTTTTTGTGGCAAACCATCTACAAAATCATAAATGGCAGCTTTACGTAATGCTTCATCAAAACGCAATTGATTGGCTGCAGTAGGTTCATCCCAGAAGCTAACATTATTGAAAATGGTATCATTGAAAATGACCGCTTCTTGAGTGATGTAACCAATTCGAGATTGATAACTTGATTTTTTAATATTCTCCAAATCAATTTCATCTACAATAACCTGACCTTTTGTAGGTGATAAAATTCCTGTAATAAGATTGATCAATGTTGTTTTTCCGGATCCACTTTCTCCAATTACAGCAATAGATTGATTTTTGTTGATGGTTAAGTTAATGTCTGTTAAGATATGAGTGGACTCATAAGAAAAGCTGGTTGATTTAAATTCAAGAGCTTTTTGAAACTGTCCAACCTCGATATTTCCGTCTTTCTCTTTACCCGCCTTCAATTCTTGGTTGAATTCATTCATGTTTTGCAAAGAGCCGGAACTGCTTAGAAACAAATTGAAATAAGTCTGCATTGATGTCAGCGAAATAAGTGATCGATAAAAAAGTAATAAGGTAAAAATGATCACACCCAAATGCTGATGGAAATATTTCACTTCAATTAAAATAGACAATAGCACCACCATGATTACAATAGGCTCTCTAACGGAACCCAGAATTGCACCAATGACGCCCAGTTTTTTTTGAGTGCCGTGCATTTCCTTATTGTTTTGAAGCAGTTTTGAGGCATACTTATCTACGAGTCCTGTAGATTTTAAGTATTTAAAAAAACTAACCTTTTGTATCAACAAGCTTTGAAAAACATGGCTATCTTCAGTAATTTTCTGAGAAAGAATTTTTGATTTTCTTTTTAGTTGTTGTACCAGCAAGCTTGTAAAACTTCCCCCAATTACAACCATTATGGCAAATTGAGGATTGGAGAAAAATGCCATGGCAGTATACACCAATGTAAATACGCCCAACTGCACGCCCATAAAATAATAACGATAAGCCAGTTTTACTTTTTCTACCTCTCCACTGAAAGTGTTTTGTATTCTGCCAATGTCTGAATTGATAAATTCATTAAAGCTATAAGCCGAAAGGCCCAAGATGTTTGTCTTTCTGATATCTCTAATAAAAAGTTGCTCTAAAGATGCTCTGAAGTAGCCTTCTAAAAATTTGAAAACACCTTTTATGCAAAAGAAAATAAAAATAATCAGTAATACCGAAACCAGATTTAGCGGTATGTTGAGGTATGCAAAAAAATTGGGTATGAAAGACATGTTACCCATTTTGTCTGCAACATGTGTTTTACTTTCATCCACCATTTGCAGTAAAGGGATGAACATGGCCAATCCGAAACCATCCATGATACCCACAATCAAACTCAGAAAAAAACTAATAAATATTTTATTACCCAACTGGGAATAGAAATAAAAGAAATACTGGAAATATTTTTTTATTAGTTTTTTCAAGGTTCCCACGTCTAATGCTTGCTGTTAGTTTAAGATAATTGGATGATAAGTCTGGTCATTATGATTTTTTCTCTGCGTCTGGATTTGTGTAATAGTTATAGCCATATTTACGTTTGTAATAATAGTAACCATATTTGTAACCAAAATAACCACTATTTCTAACCCCATTAAATACCAAGGCAATACTCTTAAACAAACCTCTGTCATTCCATTCATTAATCTCCTGAATCTGCTCTCTTACCGTTTGCTGGAAACGTGTAACGATTAACGTTACATCAGCCCATCTACCCAAAATTTGTGCATCAGCCACAATACCATAAGGTGGTGTATCCACAATTACAATATCATAATTGGCATCAAGATATTCTTTTAATTTTTTCATATTGTCATTAGACACCAACTCTTGAGGATTAGGAGGAATCGGACCCGAAGGGAATAAATCTAATTTTTCTTCTGGCTTTGCATGTATAGGAAGAACGATTTGTTCACAGGTGTATTTTCCAAGCAAGAAACTAGTAAGCCCAGCTTTAATGTCAGACATATTGAGTGCCTTGTGAATTTTTGGACGACGCAAATCAAATTCAAGTAACGCCACTCTTTTGCCTTGTAATGAATAACTTTTAGCAATGTTCATGGAAAGGAATGATTTACCCTCACCACTCACACTGGAAGTAATAACAACATAGTTTACCGGTTTGGCTGCGTTCAAGTAAAAATCAATATTGGTACGTAATGAACGAATCTGTTCTCCAAACATAGACCTG
>CANGEZ010000132.1 GCA_947452875.1 Chitinophagaceae bacterium | reverse complement strand
TGCTGCTGGTAATACAAAGCCGTCGTTGTAGTCGATATGTTCGCCAATGATGTTGATGCGACCCGGAGCCAGATATACTGCATCAGGTTCGATTTGAAAATGAGTATTAAAATGTTTAAGGTTATTTGCCGTGAGTTGGTCCTGCATGTAAATATTTCTTTTTTATTATTCAGTTATTTGTTTTCAAAATGAAAGATAGTTTCCTGCTGGTAGATTTCACCTTTCTTTAAAATTGAATTAGGGAAATTATCATGATTAGGCGCATCAGGGAAATTCTGGGTTTCAAAACAAATGCCGCTTAATCGATGATAAGTTGTTTCGTCTTTGCATTTTAAATCTTCATGACATTGTCCACCAACGTAGATATGTACAGAAGACTGATTGGTACTTACATTCATGCGTAGGCGATTTTCAGGACAATACAAACTCGCCGCATGTTGCTGGTCTAGTACAAAACTGGTGTCTATTGATTTTGGACAATCTTTATATTCCGTAAAATCAAATGGTGTATCTATTACTGATAATATATTTCCGGTTGGAATCAAATCTGCATTTGTTTCAAGGAATTGTGTTGCGGTTAATTTTAATTGCAAGTTTTCTATGCTACGTTGATGTCCATTTAAATTAAAATAACTGTGTTGAGTAAGATTGATTGGATTGTCGGTAGTTGTTGTTGCTGTGAAAATAATTTTTAAACTATTATTTTCTAAAAGCTGATAAGTAGCTTTTACTGTTACCGATCCTGGATAATTATTCTGATTTGTCGGAGTGGTGATTTCGTATGTTACACTTGGATTTTCTCCATGAGAGGCATCAATTAATGTCCATATCTGATTGCTTAAATTTATTTTTCCACCGTGTAAATGATGTTTTCCAAAATTGACATCTAAGTGAATTTGATGTCCGTTTATGTTGATGATACCCTCATTAATACGGCCTGCATTTAAACCTACTACAGCACCAAAAAATGGTGCGCTATTATTTAAAAATGATTGTTCGTAATTATCGCCATTTTCAAAACCTAAAACAACATCAATTTTTTCTGAGTTATTTATTGGGACTTTTAAAGATGTAATGGTAGCACCAAAATCGCACACAGAAAGTTCCATTCCATTTTTATTGGATATGGTACTGAGGAATATTTCACTGCCGTTTTTTGTTTTGCCAAACAGTTTATATTGTTTGGCTTGCAATTTGGGGTGCTCCATTTTTAAATTTTATTAGTGAATCAAAAATAGGTTACAATGTAGTTTATCAGTCTTGGGTGCCCGACAATTTACAAACAAATTATCTGGTAAATCAGAATGCTATATTAATTAAAAATGACTTTTAAATTTTCAACAGTTGGCACTGATTTTTATTAATGCTAAATTGTATCATTATTCGTTGATTAAATTGACAAAAAAAATGTCTCAGCAACATAAGGATCCTTTACACGGCGTTACTTTGGAATATATTGTTACTTTCTTGCAGATTCATTATGGTTGGGAGGAGTTGTCGTTTAGAATCAGGATTAATTGTTTTAAATCAAATCCAAGTATAAAATCAAGTCTCACTTTTCTCAGAAAAACACCATGGGCGAGGAAGCAGGTGGAAATGTTATACATTGAAACGATTAATAAGTAATAAGTAAAAATTAAAAAGTAAAAATAATGAATGACATTATTGACACTACAAAAAGTTGGATTGAAAAAATAGTTATTGGTTTGAGTTTTTGTCCTTTTGCAGCCAAACCATTTAAAGATGGAAATATTCGTTACAAAGTAGTTCATGGAAAAAGCTTGGAACAGGCATTGACTTCATTAGCCATGGAGATGATGTTTTTGGATGACAACGAATCGACGGAAACAACTTTGATTATTTTTCCGGACAACTTTTCGGATTTTAATAAATACTTAGAACTATTAGATTTGAGTGAACAGCTACTAGAAAAAGAAAGTTATGAGGGTGTTTATCAAATTGCCAGTTTTCATCCTAAATATTTGTTTGCTGGAACTAAAGAATCAGATCCGTCGAATTATACTAACAGGTCGCCTTATCCGATGCTCCATTTGCTGAGAGAAGAGCGTCTTGAACAGGCAATTGAAAAGCATATTAATGCAGACCTCATTCCTGAAAAAAATATTCAAAAAGCTACAGAACTTGGGATTGATTATTTTAAGAATTTAGAGTTCTAATATATTTGCTAATACATAAATTGAATTATTGACGTAATTTAGAAATCCTGCAAATTAGGATTTTCTGAAGTTAATTATCTGTTGAATTGAATTGATTAATTTTTATGTATTAAAAAGCTACAGCTACATTGCCTTCTACACCTCTATAAGCTACATTGAGTGTATCGGCCTATACAAATCTTTTAAAATCAGGAGGAGATAATCTTAGCATGATTTCTCCAAGAGTTACAACTTTTTTGACATGTTTTTATTATTTTGGTTTTGATTGTTTGGAAATATTCCAATTGCATTCTTGATGTGCTGAAAAATTTACGGCAACGATTTCGTAAAATAAACATCGATTTTTTTACCACTTTTTGATTTTTTTGATTTTACTTCACAAATTATAAAACAAAAATTACATTCAGGATTAACAAAAACGACATTTATGATTATTGATCACATCAGTAATGCTACTAAGTATTTTGCATTACATCCATTGTTTGAAAAGGCATTTGCATATATTAATGCTACTGATTTTGATGCTATGCCTGATGGAAAAATTCAGCTTGAAGAAGGATTGTTGGCTATATTAAGTAATGCCAATGGAAAATTAAAAGAAGACAGTCTGAAAAAATTCGAATGTCACAACAGCAATATCGATATCCAACTGTGTCTTTCAGGAAATGAAACCATAGGTTGGAAACCACGCCATAAATGCGTTACACCCAATGGCGATTTTAATACAGAAAAAGATGTTCAGTTTTTTCATGACACACCAGATATGTTTTTTAACCTGACAGACGGACAATTTGCCATTTTCTTTCCTGAAGATGTTCACGCACCAATGATAGGAGAAGGAATGATTAAGAAGTTGGTGATGAAGGTGAGGATTTAGGGGATGCTAGATACTGGATGCTAGATAATGGATACTAGATACTGGATAAGATAGCATGGTTCAAAAAGTTCAATTAGTTCAAAATGTTTTACTCGCTACAACCTTTTGAACCCATTAAACCTTTTAAACTTTTTGAACACAACACCAAACACCAAACACCAAACATTAAACTAAAAATAAAACGCCTAAAACTTCCCCCTTGGGGGATTGAGGGGGCTACAAAACACAATTAAATCATGAAACAAAAAGCAACCCAAGCCATCATCGATCAAGGAATTCTTCCTCTTTATTTCAATCCCGACGAATCTGTAAGTGTTGATATTTTAAGAGCTATTTATAAAGCAGGCATTAAAGCAGTAGAATACACCAACAGAGGCGAAGCGGCTTTAAGTAATTTCAAGAAAATGGTAGCCGTAAGAAATGAAGAAATGAAAGATATGCTTCTCGGAGTGGGTACAATAAAAAATGTACAACAAGCAGAAGATTATATTGCAGCGGGTGCCGACTTTATGGTAAGTCCGGGTTATGTGAAAGAAGTGGCAGATAAAGCCAACACGATTGGAATGTTATATGCACCTGGTTGTATGACGCCTTCAGAAATTATTGCCGCTGAAAATAATGGTGTTGGTTTTATTAAATTATTTCCTGGTAATATGCTTGGGCCAGAATTCTTGAGCAGCATCAAAGAAATATTTCCAAAATTATTGTTCATGCCAACTGGTGGTGTAGACACAACTAAAGAAAGTATTGAAGGCTGGTTCAAAGCTGGCGTTTGCGCTGTGGGCATGGGCAGTAAATTAATTAGTAAAAAACTTATGGAAGCAAAAGACTATGCCACCATTGAAGCTGATACTAAATCTGTATTGGCATTGATTCAATCTATCAAAACAAAATAATAAAATTATGACCCAAAGTCAAAGCCAATCCATAGGTAAATATCGCTGGACCATAGCCTCACTATTATTGTTTTCAACAACAGTAAATTATATGGACAGAAACGTAATCGGTTTTCTGAAAGATTACTTTTGTTCACCAGAAGGTTTTGGTTGGAGTTCTACTGATTATTCAACACTGACATCAGTTTTTACATTCTTTTATGCTGGCTTTACATTGGTTGCAGGTTGGGTTATTGATAAAGTTGGTGCTAAAATAGGATTGGCTGCATCACTGATCTTCTGGTCGATTACAGGGATTCTTAGCGCATTCTTGGGAAAAACCATTATGCGCCAAAGCTTTGCACGCAGTCTTTTCGGAATGGGCGAAGCTGGAAATTTTCCTGCATCTATCAAGGCTGTTGCTGAATGGTTTCCCAAAAAAGAAAGAGCCTTAGCAACAGGTATATTTAATTCCGGTTCTAACATCGGTGCCATGATTTGTGCCATTTTTGTTCCTTGGTCTTTACTTAAATGGGGTACAGGTAAAGAATTCATGGGCGTTTTTCATGGTTGGCAAATGGCCTTTATTTTAACCGGAGCAATTGGTTTCATTTGGCTTATCTTCTGGAAAAAATATTATGGATCACCAAAGCAAATGCTTGATAAAGGCAAAATAAATCAGGCTGAATATGATCATATACATAGTTCAGACGAAACTTCTGATGCAATTTCATCTGAAAAGAAAGACAAAGTTTCTTGGGGTAAAATGCTTACTTACAAACAAACATGGGCTTTTGTGGTGGGTAAGTTTATGACAGATGGGATATGGTGGTTTTTGCTTTTCTGGTTGCCAACATATGTAAAGCAACAGTTCTGTTTTGGGTTGACAAAAGAAACCACTGCCAATTATGTGATGATTTCCAATTTCGTAGTTTTCGGAGTTGCCATTTTGGGTTCTGTATTTGGCGGATCTATTCCATTGTCATTTATGAATAAAGGCTGGCAGGCATACAAAGCACGTATGACAGCCATGCTGCTTATTGCCTGTGCTCCTTTACTTTTGCTAAGCACGCAATGGATGGCGAGTTATGGAATTGTCGCTACTATAATTGTCATTAGCATTGGTGGTGCTTCTCATCAGGCCTGGTCTGCCAATTTATTCACTACAGTTTCCGACATGTTTCCTAAAAAGGCGGTAGGAACAGTTACCGGTATTGGTGCTGCAGCCGGAGGTTTGGGAGGAGTGCTCGTGCAACAGATTGCAGGTCGCCTCGAAGATCATTACAGGAGTATCGGAGTTGGTATGGCAAAGGCTCAAGGATTGCTTATGGAAACCGAAAAGATTCCACTCGATAAAATCAAAATCGATAATCTCAAGGACGTGGTTACTTCTCCAGATAATCTTGAACAAGCTCATCAGCTAATTTCATCAAATGTTTCCGTGGCTTATGGGATTATGTTTTCTATTTGTGCATTGGCTTATTTGATTGCTTGGGCATTAATGAAAATGCTTGTGCCAAAACACAAGCCAATTAGCATGTAAAAAGATCAGTTATTTTTAGATCAAAGTATGGAAAAACAAAATTGATGTAATCAAGATAAATTTTGAAGTCATGGGTTGTTTTTTTTTTCAGGTTTAAACTAAAAAAGTAAAAATTCAAATTTTTATACCTTTTGTTTTGTTCAGTTAATTTTCTCAAATCATAAACCACAAATTTTTTAATTTTTGAATTTTCAATTTTCACTTGTTCTTTTTCCGATAACCTTCCCGGTGTTTTTGAAGACTAATAATCACTCCTGAAAATTTTTTAAATTCACCCCTAATTTTAGGCGGTTTGTCCCAGATTGTTTTTAATTGAATTGATAATCAAGTATTTGCACTGTGATTATCAAATCTTTATTTGTTAAAATAATCATCGTTTTTGTTAGCATTTGCGGTTTTTAAAAAGTACTTTTGACCTCAAATTTTATCCAATCCTTTTAAAAGCACTAGCTTTTTTTCTAATTACCTCTTACTACAAAACAGTAATTCTTAAGTTAAACAATAAAGAATTTTATTGTTTCTGATTTTTTTGTCGAAAAATACCAGAAATGAGATGATTTGATTTCTTGTTTTTCTTTTTCTTGTAACAGTTGATGTTATTCAGCTTACAATATTATTTGAACCTATATGAAATTCATCCGTTCGGATCGTATTGATAAAATAAATTCACTTGTTATTTTAAAAATAAAATATACAGTCTACAATAATCATTAGCATACTTATTCAAATTAAAATGAAAGCAACAATTTCT
This sequence comes from Chitinophagaceae bacterium, assembly GCA_947452875.1. Classification (GTDB taxonomy): domain Bacteria; phylum Bacteroidota; class Bacteroidia; order Chitinophagales; family Chitinophagaceae; genus Ferruginibacter. The sequence goes on along the minus strand of CANGEZ010000132.1, from coordinate 161 downwards.
CAATTAAGATTAATCTTTACAATTTTTTCGCTAGCCCTATTAAGTTTGAATACAAAAGCCCAAGGGACTTGTATCGAGCCGAGTGTTCCGATTATTTCCGGTCAACTTATAATTTGTAACGGACAATCTACAGAACTTTCACTTCTCAATGCAAATTTGGG
>CANGEZ010000131.1 GCA_947452875.1 Chitinophagaceae bacterium | reverse complement strand
GCCCCACTGTAAGTAATGCTTGCCTTTTTCATAATTGCCGCGATGCCCTGCGTTATATATTTCAATGTTCAATTGATTGCGCGCATATTGCTGGTATAAGCCTGCTCCTAGTGGATTGACGATTTCTCCAAATGTTGCACTAGTATTATTGAAATCCCTGTCGCCAAATAAATAGGCACCTGTGATATCATAATTTTCATTTTCCTTGTCTTTGAATCTGCTGAACAACCAGCTTAATTTCAATTTTTTATTTGGGTTGTAATTCAAAGTAGTGCCGATGAGATTGGTGCTGTATTTATCTTTTTCCTGCCCATCGAAATAAATATCCAATCCAATATTAGCAGTGTAGAATGGCGAGAAAACAGAAGATGTTTTTTTAACTGATTCAGGATAATAAGTAAATCTTGAGGAAGAGAAAATTGTTAATAATTCTAATTGTAATTTATTGGAAAGCTTATATGTAAATAGCGATTGAAGATCAGAAGCGGATGGCAGATAAGAACCTAATGTTGGTTGGTTGCTTAATACATTTTTATTGCTTTTGTTTCTTAACCCAATAACATAAGTCGCTTTCCCTTTTTTTATATTTCCTGAAAGAGATAATCCTTGCTCTAAAGGACTGATATAGGCGCTTCCATTAAACTGAGTTGGCTTTTTATATTGAATATCTAATACGCTACTCATTTTATCTCCATATTTCGCCTGAAATCCTCCCGTATAAAAATTGATATTTTTCACCAACTCCGGATTAATAAAGCTTAAGCCTTCTTGTTGTCCATTACTTACCAAATAAGGTCGGTACACTTCAAAATCATTGATGTACACCATGTTCTCATCATAGTTGCCGCCTCTGACATTGTATTGTGAACTTAATTCATTGTTACTACCAACAAGTGTTTTGATTAAACTTTCAATTCCACCTGTTGTGCTGGGAATGAGAACGGCATTTTTCGGATTGATTTTGATGAGGCCATTTTCAACTCTTTCTTTTTCGTCTGTAACAATAATGGTGTTCATGGTTTCAGATTGATACGTCATTCGTATCATCACGTTTTCTATTTCACCATTACTCAAAAAAAAGTTTTTTTGAATGGTCTTGAATCCTGTATAAGAAAAGGTAAGTGCAATAGATTTTTCAGCAGGAACTTTTATCATGAAGTTTCCTGAATCATTAGAAACAACACCTTTTTCTTTTCCGAGAATGATTACGCTTACATGTGAAAGTGGAGCTTCGTTGTTGTCAATTATTTTTCCGCTGATGACTGCAGTATTGTTCTGTGCATGAACAAATGAAAACATAAAACAAAAAATCTGCAGCAACAATAATCTCATCAAAGGATTGATTTAAAATCTTAATTAAAGTGACTTCAGTTTTTCAATCATTGCCATTGGGTTTTCTGATTTGAAAACCGTGTTTCCGGCAACAAGAACATCGGCGCCAGCTGCTATGATGGAACTTGCATTGTCAAGCGTCACACCGCCATCGATTTCAATTTTTACATTCAGACCTTGTGCTGTTATCATCGATTTAAGTTGCTTTATCTTTTCAATCGTATGTGGAATGAAAGATTGTCCGCCAAAACCTGGGTTCACACTCATGATACAAACCAGGTCAATGTCTTTAATAATATCTTTCAATGAATCAACAGGCGTATGCGGATTGATAGCAACACCGGCATGCATGTTCAGCGATTTAATCTGCTGGATATTTCTATGAAGATGTTTGCAGGCTTCTATGTGTACTGTTAGATTATCAGCACCTGCTTTTTTAAAAGCCTCTGCATATTTTTCAGGTTCTTCTATCATCAAATGAACATCACAATATTTATCAGTGGCTTTTCTGAAAAATTCTACAATCATTGGACCAAAGCTGATATTGGGAACAAATCGTCCATCCATTACATCAAGATGATACCAATCGGCTTTACTTTGATTCAGCATGTCGCAATCTTGTTGCAGATTGAGGAAGTTGGCAGATAATAAAGATGGAGCAATAATGGCCATATCAGAAAATTTTATGCAAGATAAGGATTAGTTGTTTTGCAAAAAGGGGCTTATTAAACTGAACTTTTAGTTATTTATTCAAAGCGTTTATAGCTGATTCAGCTTCGGTATCATCCGGATTGATTAATAAAGTACGATTGTAGGCTTCAATCGCATCATTAGTGTCTTTTATTTTTTCATAGCATTTGCCCAAATTGAAAAAGCCTTCTTCGTAATTATTTTGAATGGTAGTTGCTTTTTTCAATACATTAATGGCAGCATCAAATTTTTCAAGTTGCATGAGTAATCTTGCCTTTTGTAAATAGGCTTCCATGAATGTATAGCTGGCACTCATACTGGAATCGTATTGCTGCAAAGCGTAATTGTAATTTTTTATTGAATTGTAATAATCACCTTTAATTAGAAAAGTTTCTTTTTTAATATCAGTTCCAAACTTTTGCAATAACTCTTCACATAAATTCAGACAATTAGTGTCAGACTGAAATGCCATTATTCTGGCCCAATAAATTCCATCAATAGGGTTTGGGTTTATTAAATATGCCTTGCTGAAAGATTTGATGGCTGAAACCGTATCGTGTAATTCAAAATGAAGTGTGCCTTTGATATGCCACCACCTTGGATTGTCGCTCTCTACTTTTACTAGAGAATCACTATAAAAAAGAGCAGCGTCATAATCTGAGCTGTCCCGATATAATTGAATTAAACTTTCTTTAAGAAGAGCAGAATCAGGATATAATTTTATTTGTTCTAACCAATAATCTTCTATTGATTGAAGTTTATGTTCATGCTTCTTTTCCTTGCAAGAACAAATAATCGATATAGATAACAACAATATGAAAAATGCTTTGAATTTCATTTGGTAAAATTAAGCGCTATGGTTTTTTAATTCACAGAAAGTTCGATTAATATTATTGAACAAGCTCTTATATCTTTGCGCCATAAATAAAAGCTATATGAAATCGTTATTGGTTGTTGTATTTTCTCTTGTTTCGATAATTAGTTACAGTCAGACTGTTAATGATACGATTCATTTTCCTGGAGAAACCCATTTTGCCAATGTAAGACAGTTGACTTTTGGTGGTGACAATGCAGAAGCCTATTTCAGTTATGATGGCAAGTACTTGATATTTCAAAAAACAAATCCAAAAGTAGGTATTCAGTGTGATCAGATTTGGATGGGAAAATTACCTACTACAGCAGACGAAAAGTTTGAGCCCAAATTAGTGAGCACTGGCACTGGCAGAACAACCTGTTCATTTTTTTATCCTGATGGCAAACATATTTTGTATGGCTCTACTCATTTAGGAAATGCTGCTTGTCCACCAACACCCGATAGAAGTAAATATGGCAACAAATATATCTGGCCACTTTATACAGACTTTGATATTTTTAAAGCTGATGTAAATGGTGGAAACATAGAGCGTGTTACAAAAACAAAAGGCTACGATGCAGAGGCAACAATTTCTCCAAAAGGTGATAAAATAATTTTTACTTCTGTTCGTGATGGCGATATTGATTTATACACCATGGATTTGAATGGCAAACATGTTAAAAGAATTACCAGTGCTTTAGGATATGATGGCGGCGCATGGTTCAGTGCGGATGGAAAGAAAATTATCTGGCGTGCATCAAGACCCAAAACTGAAACTGAAATTGCAGAATATAAATCGCTATTAGCAGAAAATCTAGTGGCACCAACCAACATGCAAGTTTGGACGGCCAATGCAGATGGTACGGATGCCAAGCAGATTACTGATTTGCCACAAGCCAATTGGGCACCGAATTTCACACCTGATGGAAAAAAGATTATTTTCTGCAGCAATCACGAATACAAGAGAGGATTCCCTTTCAATATGTATTTGATGAATTTGGATGGTACCGGTATTGAGAAAATTTCTCGTGATAAAGGGTTTGATGCTTTCCCAATGTTCAGTCCGGACGGAAAGAAAATTGTTTTCTGCAGCAACAGAAATAACGGCGGAACGAGAGATACGAATGTGTTTATTGCGGATTGGGTGGAGTAGCGCTTCGCGGGTTTGGTGTTTGGTTGTTTGTTGTTTATTGTTTGGCGTTTGGTGTTTGGCGTTTGTTGTATTGTTGAGAAGAAGCTTTTTGGACCTATTGAACTCATTGAACTTTTTGAACATTTCTTTTAAAACGCAACGTCGCTTTCAAGAGACATTGCGGAGAAGTCGAACTGATTTTCAAATTAGCTCATCATCAAATTGTCAAATTGTCAAATTACTAAATTGGCAACTCCACCACCTCACAATCCCTAATATCTTCTCCATCAATCACGAATCTGATTAGCGTTTTTACTTTATGCCAGCCTTGTTTGCCGGCGGCACCGGGGTTCATGTGAAGACAATTGAGTTTTTCGTCGTACATGATTTTTAAAATATGGGAATGGCCGCTGATAAAGATTTTGGGCCGGTGTTGTATAATCAAGTCCTTTACACCTGGTGAATATCTTCCGGGATAGCCGCCAATATGTTGCATCATCACCTTTACATTTTCACAATAAAAAACATTGTTTAATGGAAACACCGAGCGAATGTCATAGCCATCGATATTACCATAAACACCTCTGATGATAGGGGATTGTCGTTTTTTTTCGAATCCATTTTTAAGCGCTTCAACAATTTTGTAATTGCCGAAATCGCCGGCATGCCAGATTTCATCACATTGGTTGAAATGCTCAAAAATGCTATCTTCAAGATGGCCATGAGTATCAGAAAATAAACCGATTTTTTTCAAGGGAATATTGTTTAAAGGAAATAAAATTAAATGTTTAAATTTGATTGATAGTGAATAAGTTTTTCATTTTTTAAATAGTATTACATTGCCATTACACAGAAACTTTACTTACTACATCGACAAGCGCAATTGGAAATATTATTTCCTCATGCTGGCATTGAGCAAAGGCTACTAAAGGATTGACAACAGTTTTCACTTTTTTAATTTTCACTTTTTAATTTTTCATTTCCATGGCACACTATATTAAAATGGGGAAGATTCCTCATAAACGTCACACGCAATTCAGAAAAGAAGATGGCAGTTTATATTCCGAACAGCTTTTTTCTACAGAAGGATTTTCTAATGATTATTCATTGTTGTATCACACATATGCTCCTACGCTTATTCTAAAATGCGATGAGCCGATCAATGTTCAGCCTGAAGTTGCTGAAGAAAAAATGCTCCGACACAGAAGTTTCGAAGGTTTTAATTTGACACCCGAAGCTGATTATTTGAAAAGCAGAAAAGCGGTTTTATTAAACCAAGATTGTCATATTATTTTGGCCGCTCCACAGCAGAGCATGAAAGATTATTTCTATAAAAATGCAGATGCAGATGAAATGATTTTTGTTCATGAGGGAAGTGGAGTAGTGAAGACCTGTTATGGTGAATTGCCTTTCAGTTATGGCGATTATATTATGCTTCCAAGAGGTACTATTTATCAGATACATTTCAATGATGAAAAGAACAGACTGTTGATAGTCGAATCTTTTCATCCCATGAGATATCCAAAAAGATACATGAGCAAGTACGGGCAGTTGATGGAACATTCGCCATACTGTGAGAGAGACATTCGTGGTCCTGAAAACCTGGTGACTCATGATGAGAAAGGTGATTTTATTATTCAAACTAAAAAGAAAGGTTTATTGTATGGCATTCATTATGGTACACATCCTTTCGATGTAGTGGGTTGGGATGGATGTTGTTATCCTTATATTTTCAGCATACATGATTTTGAGCCGATTACAGGTCGTGTGCATCAGCCGCCACCTGTACACCAGACTTTTGAAACAAATGCTTTTGTAGTGTGTTCATTTGTTCCTAGATTGTACGATTATCATCCGCAATCCATTCCTGCACCATACAACCACAGTAATATTGATAGTGATGAATTGCTTTATTATGTAGATGGCGAATTCATGAGTAGAAAACATGTTACCAAGGGAATGCTCACGCTACATCCTGCAGGCATTCCTCATGGCCCACATCCTGGAGCTGTTGAAAAAAGTATTGGAGCCAAAGAAACGCAAGAGCTTGCTGTGATGATTGATACATTCAGACCTTTACAATTGACTAAAACAGCTTTGGAATTGGAGAATCCTGATTATGTAATGAGCTGGGCTGAATAATCATTGTCGGATATGATGATTGTCATTTTGATTGGAGTTGGTTGATTCTAACATTGTAAAAAAATATTTTACCATGATTAGAATGAACCAAATCAAAAAAGGAGATTATTTCATCGCCAACAATCAAGGAGATTTGAAAATCGGTGAAGTTGTTGGATTAAATGCTTACAACAATCAAGTATGCATAGACGAAGGCATAACTGAATATTGGTATGACCTTAATCTATTGACAACGATTG
>CANGEZ010000130.1 GCA_947452875.1 Chitinophagaceae bacterium | reverse complement strand
AGTAAGACAAAAAAAACCATAACAAATCAACCAGTTTTTAACATGTTTATCCTCAAATCTGCTTGAAAATCAACTTTTGCTCCAATAGTTTACGTACATTGCACAGGCATTATTTTAAGTATAAATCTTAATTAAAAATAAGGGCCAGGGAATAAAATAAATTTATGAGTAAATCGAAAAAGTCGGGCGGGAAAAAGTATTCTCAATCTTCGCTTTTAAAAGGCAAGTTAGATATAAGCCGAAGCGGTATGGGTTTTGTAATTGTGGAGAATTTAGATAAAGACATTTTGATAAGGCCTAATGATTTTGGAAAGGCATTTCACGGTGATATAGTAAGGGTTCAAGTGGCGACAGGCGGTTCTACCATTAAAAGAATGGAAGGCAAGGTGGTAGAAGTTGTTGAAAGAAAACAAACTCAATTTGTTGGTCACATTCAAGTCAATAAGAATATAGCTTTTTTTGAAGTTTCAGGCGATAAGCCAATTCCTGATTTTTATATTCCGATAGAGAAATTAAATGGAGCGGTCGATGGCGACAAGGTAATTGTGAAATTTATCAAATGGGATAAAGATGATCGCAAGCCACAAGCGCAAGTAGAATCTGTCATCAAGGCTTCTGATGAATCTGATATGTCAATGAAAGAAATTCTCATTGAGGCAGGATTTCCTTTATCATTTGATGAGCAATTAATAAAAGAAGCGGAATCTTTTTCTGGAAAGATTACCAGAGAGGAAATGTCTAAGCGAAAAGATTTCAGAGATATATTGACGTTTACCATTGATCCTGTTGATGCCAAAGATTTTGATGATGCGATTTCAATTAGAAACTTGGATAATGGTAATTACGAAATCGGCGTTCATATTGCAGATATTAGTCATTTTGTAAAACCAGGCACTTTGATGGATAAGGCTGCATATGAAAGAGCCACCAGCGTGTATCTTCCGGATCGTGTGAATCCCATGTTGCCCGAAAAAATTTCAAACGAATTGTGTTCCTTGCGACCTAACGAGGATAAGTACACGTTTTCTGCAGTGTTTCAAATTACCAACAGAGCTGAGATCAAACATACTTGGATTGGCAGAACAATTATTCATTCCAATCACAGATTTTCTTACGAAGAGGTACAGGAAATTATTGAGAATAAAGAAGGACTTCATCAAGGCGCAGTTTTGCTGCTGAATAATTTGGCTCAACAATTTAGAAAAAGAAGATTTGAAAATGGGGCGATTAACTTTTCATCTACTGAAGTAAGATTCAAATTAGATGAAACCGGAAAGCCTATTGGCATTGTAGTAAAAGAAAGTAAAGAAGCTCATAAATTAATTGAAGAATTCATGTTGCTGGCGAATAAGGCAGTTGCAGAATATGTTTCGAAAATAAAAATCAATAAAGAGCCATTGCCTTTCCCATATCGCGTGCACGATACCCCTAGCGAAGAAAAGTTGAAGCCATTTGCAGCATTCGCCAGAAAGTTTGGATATACATTCGACACTAACGATGAAAAGCAAATTGCGGCATCTTTCAATAATTTGCTGAGTGAAGTTCATGGCAAACCCGAACAACATGTGCTCGAACAATTAGGTATTCGTACCATGTCGAAAGCCGTTTATACTTCAGAAAATATCGGTCATTACGGTTTGGGATTTGAACATTATTGTCATTTTACTTCACCTATTCGTCGTTATCCTGATGTAATGGTTCATCGCATTTTGCAGGAATGTTTGGAGAAAAATCTGAAGCCCGATAAAAAAATAGAAGAACATTGCAAGCATTGCAGTGATATGGAAAGAGCGGCTATGGAAGCTGAACGTGCTGGAAATAAGTACAAACAAGTGGAGTACATGAAGCAGTTTTTGGGTGATGAATTTGAAGGCATCATCAGCGGTGTGGCAGCATTTGGTTTTTGGGTAGAAACAGTTGAACATAAATGTGAAGGATTGGTTAGTGTGAAAGATTTAAATACTTACGATGATTTCCGCCATGATGAAACGGATTACGCTTTGGTAGGATTGAATACCAAAAAGAAATTCAGAATGGGCGATAAAATAAATATTCGTGTTGTAGCAGCAAACCTTACCAAAAGACAATTGGATTATGAGTGGGTGGTGGAAGGTGGTGAAAGTAAAAAATCAAAAGTAAAAAGTAAAAAATCAAAATAGTTCAACAAGTTCAAGACGTTCAAGACGTTAAAAAGGTTTCTGTTCAAAATAAGATTTTCTCTTTTATAAGCAACAACCTTTTGAACATCTTGAACCAATGAAACCTTTTAAAAAGTATTTTAAAATGCATTCCTTCACCGAACTCTCCACCTCATTCGAAAAAGATTTCAACCGCAGGCATTTCCCAGAAACACCTGTTAACTTATACGACGCCGCTCAATACATTTTAAGAATTGGCGGTAAGAGAGTTCGTCCGGTAAGTGTGTTGATGACAAATGAATTGTTTGATGAAATTCATCCCGATGCATATCATGTAGCGACAGCCATTGAGTTCTTTCATAATTTCAGTTTGATTCATGATGATATTATGGACAAAGCACCTTTGAGAAGAGGTATGGAAACCGTGCACATGAAATATGGCGATGATACGGCTTTGCTTGCTGGAGATGTCATGCTCGTAGCTGCATACGAGGAGATTAATAAAATAGATTTTTCAAGATTACATGCGATTCTTACTTTATTCAGCAGAACGGCTAAAGAAGTTTGTGAAGGTCAGCAACTCGATATGGATTTTGAGAAAAAAGATTCGGTAACCATTGATGAGTATTTACACATGATAAGTTTGAAGACTTCGGTGTTACTCGCTGCGAGTATGCAAATGGGCGCTATCATTGGTGGTGCCAGTCAGGGCAATCAACATCATATCTATGAATTCGGAAAAAATTTAGGAATAGCCTTTCAGGTACAAGATGATTATCTAGATGCATTCGGCGATCCTGAAAAATTTGGCAAGCAGGTTGGGGGAGATATTCTCGCCAATAAAAAAACTTTCTTGTTGATACACGCAATCGATGTTGCGAATGAAAAACAAAAAGCAGATTTATTACAATTGCTTTCTACAAATGAAGAAGATAAAATTGCCAAAGTACTTGCGATTTTTAAAGAATGTAAAGTAGATGAATGGGCTGAATCATTAAAAGAGAAATATTTCCTTATTGCCATGAAACATTTGGAAGATACCGCTGTGATGGAAAGCCGAAAAGCCGAACTCAGAAAACTAGCTCAATATTTATTACAACGTGAATCTTAATTTCCAATTTTAACCATAACTCCTTTTATGAGTAACTCATTATTCAGAACAAAAAGTATAGAAAAAATTGTTTCAGAAGGATCTGATGAATCACATGGTGGTAGCTTGAAAAGAGTGCTTACGGTAAAAGACCTTACTTTCTTTGGTATCGCAGCTATTTTAGGAGCAGGAAGTTTCAGTAGTCTGGGTGGCGCAGTGTTTAACGGCGGCCCCGGTGTAATTGTGTTGTTTATCATTACAGGTATTGCTTGTGCATTCACTGCTTTCTGTTATTCTGATTTCGCCAGTCGTATACCCGTGGCAGGTAGTGCCTATACATATGCCTATGCAAGTTTTGGTGAATTGTTTGCTTGGATTATTGGTTGGGCGTTAATCATGGAATATTCAATTGGAAATATTTATGTGGCATATAGTTGGAGTGATTATTTTACTTCGTTTTTAGAAAGATTAAATGTGCATTTGCCTGCTTATTTAACAACCAGTTACATGGAAACAAAGCATGCCATTGCAGCAGGTACATCCAATGCTGAATTTTTAGCCGCATGGAATGAGTCGCCTGTATTTGCAGGAGTGAAATTCATTGTTGATTTACCAGCATTTATTATTAATATTTTAATTACTTGTTTGGTTTATATTGGGATTAAGGAAAGCAAGAATTTCAGTAATCTTATGGTGATACTGAAATTAGGTGTTGTTTTTTTAATCATTGTAGTCGGTGGTTATTTGGTGTTACACAACGGACTTACCCATAACTGGTTGCCTGAAAATACTGAAGGCGTTAAGTCATTTATGCCTAATGGGTTTAAAGGCGTGATGGCTGCCGTAGCAGGCGTGTTCTTTGCCTATATTGGTTTCGATGCGGTAAGTGTGTTGGCGGAAGAAAGTAAAGACCCACAAAGAGATTTGCCAAGGGGAATGATTTATTCGCTTGTTATTTGTACGGTGATTTATATATTATTGACGTTGGTGTTAACAGGAGCTGTTCATTATAAAAACTTTGAAAATGTAGGTGATCCATTAGCGTTTATTTTTGAACCACAAAATTTGAATATAGCTTGGATGCAATTGTTGGTTTCAATTTGTGCGGTGGTTGCCATGACAAGCGTGTTACTGGTTTTTCAAATGGGACAACCGCGTATTTGGATGAGCATGAGTAGAGATGGTTTGATGCCGCCGATATTTCAAAAAATACATCCTAAGTTTAAGACGCCATCTTTTTCAACAATAATAACTGGAATAGTAGTGGGCATTCCAATTCTGTTTACGGATAAAACATTTGTACTTGACTTTACAAGTATCGCCACATTATTTGCTTTTGTATTGGTTTGCGGCGGTGTTTTGTTTTTACCTATCAAAGAAAAAGTTGCCGGTAAATTTCATTTGCCATTTATTTCATCAAAGTTTATTTTTCCGGCAATTATTGTTGGTTCGATGTTGTTGGTGCATTTTAATGTGAATCAATATTTCAGCAGTTTGTTTGTATTTAAAACTGATGCAGCTACTTTAACGTATAATGTTTCTGCCATAATTTTCTGGATTACATGTTTGATACTTGCTGTTGGCGCATTTATCAAAAACTGGTCGTTGATTCCATTGATGGGCTTGGTAACTTGTTTGTATTTACTAACAGGGATGACTGCTATGAATTGGGCCTGGTTTGGTGGCTGGCTGTTGATTGGATTGGTGATTTATCTGTTGTATGGTTACAAGAAAAGTAAGCTTGCCAATTCCTAATTCCCAATTCCCAATTCCCAAACATTAATACTACTAAACCTAAAAACCTTCTAAACTTTACCCATGAAATACGAAGTAGGAGATAAGATAATCGTGCTGTATTCTGATGAAGAAGGAAAAGTAGTGGAGATCATGAATGACAAGATGGTAATGATTGAAGTGCGAGGTGTGAAGTTTCCTGCTTACATGGATCAAATTGATTTTCCGTATTTTAAAATGTTTACGCAGAAGAAGATTGTTGAGAAGAAAAAGATTTTCGTTGATAATATTAAAAAAGAAAAAACTCCTGCCAGAGTAAAAACTATGGATGGTGTTTTCTTGAGTCTCGTACCTGTTTATGATAAAGACATTTTTGACGATGACATTGTAGAGAAACTAAAAGTTTATTTGATCAATCACAATGAAGAGACCTATCAATTTAAATACAACCTAACCTTTGCAGGCGAAAGTTCTTTTGAATTGCAAAGTTCCATCAGAGGTTTAAATGATTTTTATCTGCACGATATCAATTTTGAAGACATCAGCGATTCTCCTTGTTTTGAATTTGAATTTTCACTTGAAATTCCCAATAAAAAGAAAGCGCCTTATTTTGAACATGCGCTTAAATTAAGAGGCAAACAAATTTTCAAAAAAATCGAAGAATTAAAATCTAGCAATGAAGCTTCTTTTTCGTATGAATTATTTGCGGTGTATCCGGATAAAGTAGAAGAAGAAAAAATGGATTTGTCAAAACTTAGCAACGCTGGGTTTAAGATTTATGATATTGCCAAAACTAAAGATAACCTTCAACCCGCAAGAACAGTAGTTGATTTGCACATCGAAAAATTACTCGACAAATGGCAGCACCTTTCTTCTGCTGAAATCATAACACTACAATTGGAAACTTTTGAAAAATATCTAGAGCTTGCACATTGGCATCATCTCAAAGAATTTATTGTGGTACATGGAATAGGAGAAGGCATATTAAAAGAAGAAATTCATGAAAGGTTAAATCATAAGAAATACGTGAAGTCGTTTGTGAATCGATATCATCATTTATATGGTTATGGGGCAACGGAGGTGTTTCTTTCTTGAGGGAATGCCACAAAGGCACCAAGACACAAAGGTGTAAGAAGGGGGATTAGATTCTGGATACTGGATTCTGGATAAGCATTTTCAACAATAAACCCAAACAATAAACACCAAACCCCAAACAACTAACCCCAAACGCCAAACCTTTCCTAACTCCCCTTCGTCGTTCTCTCATTCAACTGCCTCAATCTGTTGCACAATATTTTGATGAATCCTCTGGCGATTTCAGGTCTGGTGTCGAGTAGTTCATAAAAAGGTTCGTGATCTATTTTGTAAAGCATGCAGTCGGTTTTAGCAATGGCTGATGCACTTCTGGGTTCATTGTCTAATAATGACAATTCTCCAAAAACTTCATTTTCTTT
>CANGEZ010000129.1 GCA_947452875.1 Chitinophagaceae bacterium | reverse complement strand
TTTGTAAGCAGCGCTAATCAACGACCTGTAGATACTTCATATGCTTATTATTTAGGGAGAGAGTATCCTTCTTCAAGAGGTTTGTATATCAACAAAAAATTAAACGCCATGCAGCAAATCACCGTTCGTGATATGATGGCCATGCAAACAGATAATTACAATATTTTCGCAGCCAATACGATTCCGGCGTTGATTAAAAATATTCAATTCCAAAAATTGAATAGTCAAGAAAAAAAGTTTTATCAAATTTTAAAAGAATGGAATTGTAGGAATGATGTCAACGAAAAAGGCGCTACTGTTTTTGATATTCTTTGGCAATCGTTTTATGATACTACTTACAATGACGAGTATACGAAAGCGCCTGTTAATGCTTCACGTCCTTTTGAAAGTACATTAATGGAGAATTTACTTCAAGACAGTGCCTATAAATTTTATGATAACATCAACACACCTTGGATTGAAACACTTCCTGAAATAGCAACGGCAGCTTTTAAAAAATCTGTTTTGGCTTTAGGTCAACTGGAAACAGAAAAAAAAGTAGAATGGTGGAAGTATAAGGATACACATATTGATTATTTATTAAAGTTGCCTTCCATGAGCAGAATGCATTTGCCAATTGGAGGTGGAACAAACATCATCAATGCTACGACAGAAAATCATGGCCCAAGTTGGAGGATGATTGTTGGTTTGACTACAGTTACAGATGCATATGGTATTTATCCTGGAGGTCAATCAGGCAATCCAGGCAGCAGATTTTATGATGATGGCGTCGATAATTGGGTGGCAGGAAATTATTATCAGCTTTGGTTGATGAAACGCGATGAACAAAAAGACAGAAGGATTAAATGGGAGATGCGTTTTAATTTTTACGATTAATTATTTTATTATGAGATTTATCATTTCAATGTTGTTGATGATGTTGCTGAGTTTTGCAGCTTGTCTTTATTTTCCTTGGTGGAGTATTGCGGTAGTGTCATTTGTAGTGTCATTTATTTTCCCTTCTAAATATGGTTTTGCATTTTTAAAAGGATTTTTAGCTTTATTTATACTTTGGTTTGGCATTTGTTTTTGGTTGAGTTTTAAGAATAGTCATATTTTGGCTGGAAAAGTTTCAATGCTGATTTTAAATATGTCAAGCCCTTTTTTACTTGTGTTACTTACAGCTTTAATCGGCGGATTGGTTGGCGGGTTCGCTGCATTATCTGGCTCATTACTCAGAGGGAAATCTTAATTCAAAAACATGCGTCATTTAGGGATTGTTCTCACATTCATTTTATTCTTTTTTTCAGGAGTTATTTTACATGCTCAAAAATTATTGGGTACAGTTTATGATGAAAAAGGAAATTTACTTCCATTTTCAACCATAACGGTGAAGGGTACCTCTTCAGGTGTAACTGCCAATAATAGAGCACAATATTCATTTCAACTAAAACCTGGAAATTATACTATTGTTTGTCAGCATATAGGTTATGAGGCATTAGAAAAGACGATTACTATTTCAAGTGAAACGCAACTTGATTTTATTTTAAAAATTCAATACCTCAATTTAAAAGAGTTTGTGGTAGATAATAAAGGAGAAAATCCTGCTTATGAAATCATTCGCCAAGCCATTAAAAAAAGAAATTATTACAACAGTCAGGTAAAAGGTTTCAGTTGTGATTTGTATGGAAAAGATATGATCAAACTCAGAAGCTTGCCCAAAAGAGTGATGGGGCAAAAAGTAGATGAAGAAGATCGCCAAACCATGGGCGTGGATTCTACAGGCAAAGGCATTATTTATCTTTCAGAATCTGTTTCTAAATTGGCTGTAGAGCAACCCAATAAATTTAAGTTGGAAGTATTGAGTAGCAGGGTGAGTGGAAGTAATAGTTTTGGATTTACATTTCCTGCTTTTATCAATATGTATCAAAACAATGTTACCGTCTTTGATCAGGGATTTAATAAAAGAGGATTTGTTTCTCCCATTGCAGATGGAGCGTTGAGGTTTTACAAATATAAAATACTGGGCACATTTTTTGAAAACGGGAAAATGATCAACACCATTAGGGTAACTCCTAAAAGAAAATACGAGCCTTTGTTTTCGGGAATCATCAATATTGTAGATGAAGACTGGCGCATTCATAGTTTTGAACTACAGGTTACTAAAGAAAACCAATTAGAAGTTTTAGATACTATAAAAATCACCCAGCTGTATGTACCTGTGAGCAAAGATGTTTGGATGGTGAAAAATCAGTTGTTGTATTTTAATTTCAAAATGTTTGGTATCGATGTGATTGGGAATTTCCTTTCTGTATATTCTGATTATTTGATCAATCCTGTTTTCAGTAAAAAATTCTTCGACAGGGTGATGATTAAATATGATACTGGCGTCAATAAAAAAACAAGGTCTTACTGGGATACTATTAGGCCTGTGCCATTGGAAACAGAAGAGCTTCATGATTACAGAGTCAAAGACAGTATTTTTCAATCTGAACTCGATTCACAAGCCGTGCGAAATAATATTGATACGCTAAGAAAAAAACAAGGAAAATTAAAAATCACCAATCTTATTTTTCCCGGAATTAGTAGAACCTATTACCGTAAACAAGGAAACATTTATTGGGGCACAGAATCTTTACTAAATAACTTGCAATTCAATACAGCAGAAGGCATCAACCTACAATTATCGGCATACATCAGAAGGCGAATCGGAAAAAACAAAGCCATGTTAACCGTGCAACCATCATTCAGATATGGATTTTCGAATCATCATTTTAATTCTTGGGCTACAGTTACTTTGGCGAGAAAAGACACATCGGCTGGAGATGATACCAAAAATACGATATGGGATTTTTCTGGTGGAAAAAGAGTTTCACAGTATAACAAAAATCAGCCCATACTGCCGATAACCAATACCGTTAGTACGTTGGAATCTGGAAAGAATTATATGAAAACCTACGAAAACATTTATGCCAATGTGGTGTTTAGTCAGTTTTTTGATAATGGGTTGAAGTTTTCTATACAGGCTTTATATGAAGATAGGTTGCCGCTTTACAATACTACGAATTTTGTTTTCAATAAAAAAGACACCATCAATCTTACTGAAAATTTCCCAACAGATAGGGTAGCCGCTGGAGATGTTTTCCGTTATCAGGCATTTAATGCATCATTTAGAGTTGTATTCAGGCCTGGACAGAAATACATTCAATTACCAAAAGGCAGAATTCCTTTAGGTTCAAAATTTCCTGAATTGTCATTTACGTACACAAAAGGGATTAACGGATTATTAGGCAGTGATGTAGATTTTGATAAATGGCGTTTTTCTTTAAGTGATGACAAGAATCTCAAATTGGCAGGAACGATGAAATATCGTTTTGCAACCGGCGGGTTTATTAATAACAAAAAAGTGTTTATACACGACTATCATCATTTCATGGGTAATGGTTTGAAATCGGCATCAGAGTATGTAAAAACCTTTCAATTGATTTCATCTTATGAACATTCCACTACCGCTCCTTTTTATGTAACTGGAAATATAGAACATCATTTCAATGGTTTGATCACCAATAAAATACCTTTCTTCAAAAAATTAAATTGGAATTTGGTAGCAGGTACAAACGGAATCTATGTTGATAAGAGTAATAATTTCATCGAAGGATTTGTTGGTCTCGAGAATATTTTCAAATTCATCAGAATTGATTACGTATCTGCTTTGGATAATGGAAAAACGAGAAGAAACGCAATAGTAATTGGTGCCGATGGACTCTTGGGTTCAGTTTTAAACACCACGTTCCGTTCAGATTCTCAAGATTTTATTAATCGTATCGGGTTTTAATTCTCATTTTGTTTATTTACTTTTGACCATAATTTGGTTTGCCCTGCAAGCATCCAATCTTTTATCAGATTTTCCGGCAACGGAATCAAATTCAAATTTATGGCAGTATTACACAATCGTGTCTCCCAAGAGGAACTCAAGAAGCTTCTGTATGAGGAAACAGAATTTCGCATCACCATCTCATTTTATCAGTATTTTTTTATTGAAGATCCACAGGCTTTCAGAGATGAATTCTATAAAGGGCTGAATGCACTAAAAGTGTTTGGTCGTATTTACATTGCCTCAGAAGGTATCAATGCGCAGGTAAGCGTTCCTGAAAGTAATTTCGAGGCTTTTAAAAATTTCCTTTATTCCTATCCGGCATTGAATGGCATCCGTTTGAATGTTGCAGTGGATGATGATGGTAAATCTTTCTGGGTATTAAAAGTGAAACTCCGAAACAAAATTGTTGCTGATGGAATAACTGATCCTTCTTTCGACATGGCCAATAAAGGCAAGTATGTAAATGCAGAAGAGTTTAATAAACTAACAGCCGATCCTGAAACAGTAGTCGTTGACATGCGCAACCATTATGAATTTGAGGTTGGTCATTTTGAAAATGCGATAGAAATTCCTTCAGATACTTTCAGAGATCAACTACCCATGGCAGCGGAAATGCTTGATGATAAGAAAGACAAAAACATCATCATGTATTGCACCGGCGGTATCCGTTGTGAAAAAGCAAGTGCGTATATGCTGCACCGTGGTTTTAAAAATGTATTTCATCTCGAAGGCGGAATTATTCATTATGCTAATAATGTAAAGCAAAATAGGTTAGATAATAAATTCCACGGAAAGAATTTTGTATTTGACGATAGGCTAGGAGAGCGCATTACCGATGAAATCATCGCCAAATGCCATCAATGCGGAAAACCAGCAGATGACCATACCAATTGTAAAAATGAAGGTTGTCATTTGCTTTTTATACAATGTGACGAATGCTCAAAAAAATACCAAGGCTGTTGTAGTGAAAAATGCCATGAGATTATTCAATTGCCTGAGGAAGAACAAAAGCAATTACGCAAGGGAATTGATAAGGGGATGATGGTGTTTAATAAGGCGAGGAGGAGGAGGCCGGAGGGTTAATTTGGTAATTGATTAATTTGGTAATTGGGGAATTGGGATTTTAGGGATTGGGGTTTGCCACAAAGACACCAAGTCACAAAGGTTCACGAAGGAAATAGAGGATGTTTAAATCGCTTCGCTGCCTGCCTGCCGGTAGGCAGGGTTTAAGGGTTTGTGCTAATCGGCAATGTCTGTTTCAATGAGTTTTTTAAATAAATAATAAGAAAGTAAAAATAAGGAATAAGGAAGTGGCAGTCCCCATAATACCCCGAAGGGGGAAATGAAAAAACCTTCGCGGCTTTGCTCCCTTGCGAGCTTTGCGTGAAATAAATTCGTGAATTCGTGGTTAACACAACAAAGCATCATCAACTTCCCCCTTCGGGGGATTGAGGGGGCTAGACATTGAACCTAAAATGCATCACATCTCCATCCTGCACCAAATATTCTTTTCCTTCGATTCGTAATTTCCCGTTATCGCGGCAGGCGGCTTCTGAACCTAAGCTTACAAAATCATTATAAGCAATTACTTCAGCTTTGATGAATCCTTTTTCAAAATCAGTATGAATGACACTAGCAGCTTGTGGTGCTTTCCAGCCATGTTGAATCGTCCAGGCACGAACTTCTTGAACACCGGCGGTGAAGTAAGTAGAAAGGTTCAATAATGTATAAGTAGAGTGAATCAATCTGTCTAAAGCAGGTTCAATCATTTTGTACTCTTCCATGAACATCTGCTTGTCATCGGCAGTTTCTAATTCAGCGATTTGCGCTTCGATGGCGTTGGTCATCACAATCACTTCGTTGCCTTCATTTTTTACCGCTTCAATTAAAGCCTGAGAATATTTGTTACCAGTATGCATAGACGCTTCGTCGACATTTGCTACATACAAAATGGGTTTGTCTGTTAACAAGAATAAATCAGCAATGGCAGATTTGTCTTCTTTGCTTAAACCTAATGCCATGACGTTTTTGCCGTTGTTCAATTGCTCAAGGCAAGTTTTCAAAACTTCATATTCGGCCTTTAATTTGGCGTCACCTTGTTTCAATAGTTTTTCTGTACGTTGGATTTTCTTCTCCACGCTTTCCATGTCTTTAAGCTGAAGTTCAGTTTCGATGATGCCTTTATCCCCAACAGGATTAATTGGACCTTCATCTCTCAAAATATTTTCATCTTCGAAACAGCGGATTACATGAATGATGGCATCCACTTCACGAATATTAGCCAAGAATTTATTACCCAAACCTTCGCCTTTACTAGCGCCTCTAACCAAACCGGCGATATCTACAATTTCAATTTGAGTAGGTACTACGCGATTCGGTTTTACCAGCTCTTCCAATTTATTTAATCTTGTATCAGGAACATTTACCAAACCCGTATTAGGTTCAATAGTACAAAATCTATAATTACTTGCCTGTGCTTTTGCACTGCTGCTCACCGCGTTGAAAAGGGTTGATTTTCCTACATTGGGTAATCCTACAATACCTGCTTTTAATGACATTTTGGGTTTGT
>CANGEZ010000128.1 GCA_947452875.1 Chitinophagaceae bacterium | reverse complement strand
TTATCAGTTGTGAAGATTTGCTGAGCACCGGCAGCCAGTTTCCATTCAAAATTTAAGGAAGAAGATTGGTAATGGTTGCTATCTAAAAAAGAAAAAATGTTGAACCGGTCGGCCCAGTTCAACATTTTCAATTTAAAGTTATCAGTATTATTTTCTGAAAAGTAAATGTTGTTGTTTTTCACTGAATGTGATTAAAAATCATCATCATCAAATCCTCCTCCCATATCATCATCAAACAAGCCAAGGTCTTTAAAGTCATCATCAAAATCATCATCTGCTTTTGAAGGTTTTTTACCAGTGGCTTTTTTTGTTTTTGATTTAGGAACATCAAACTCTTCGAAGTCAGGATCCCAGCTGTCGTCTTCTTCTGGTTGATCCCAATCATCTTTTACATCTACATCATCATCATCATCGTCGTCATCAGATGATTTCTTTTTTGAAGAACCCTTAGCTGTTTTTGCTTTAGGCGTTTCTTCAATATCATCATCATCATCATCGATGTCGTCATCAGCCTTAGATTTAGGCGAAGCTTTTTTAGGAGCGGCTTTTTTAGGAGCGGCTGCTTTAGTTGTTGTCTTTTTTTCGTTTTCTGATTTTGGAGCCATTTCTATACAGGATTAGTTGTGTAAAATTTCCACGAGTTTTTTAATTAGCCAAATATTTTTAAGACTTTTTTTAAAAATATTTTAAATCGCAACAATTTGCTCTCTTCCCGGACCATTACTAATGTATTTTACAGGCACGCCGAGATAAGCATTTATGTAATCAATATAGATCTTCATGGCCTGAGGCATATTGCTTTCCGATGTCATTGTTGAAATATCTGTATTCCACCCTTTAAATGATTCGTAAATCGCTTCAATTTGCATGCGGCTCATTTGGAAAGGCACTTCATTCAATTCTTTACCATTAGCAAGATAACTTTTACAAACCATCAGTTCTTCCAATGAATCAAGAATATCTGCTTTGGTCATCACAATCTGGCTAACCCCATTGATCATACAAGCGAATTTAAGGGCAACTAAGTCAATCCAACCGCAACGGCGAGGTCTTCCGGTCGTGCTTCCAAATTCGTTGCCTGCATTTCGAAGGAAATCGCCTGTAGCGTCTGTCAATTCTGTAGGAAACGGACCGCTGCCCACTCTTGTGCAATATGCTTTTGTAATGCCGATTACTTCTTTAATTTTTTGTGGTGCAATACCCAAACCTGAACAAACTCCGGCTGTGATGGTGCTACTACTAGTTACGAAAGGAAAAGTTCCAAAATCAACATCAAGCATACTTCCCTGTGCACCTTCTGCCAGCACTCTCATGCCCTTGCTGATTTTGTCGTTGATAAAATATTCTCCATTCACAATCTTGAATGAACGAAGGAATTCTATCGCTTCAAAAAATTCTTCTTCCCATTGTGAAATCTCTTCGTTGAAATTAAAATTATCAAGCAAACGCTGGTGCTTCATGCGAAGCTTGATATATTGAGTTGTAAAATTTTTATCTAATAAATCTCCAACACGTAAACCATTTCTTCCGGTTTTATCCATGTAAGCAGGACCAATCCCTTTCAATGTGCTGCCGATTTTATCGTTGCCTTTAGACAATTCACTTGCTTTATCTAATGCTCTATGGGTTGGTAAAATCAAATGCGTTCTTTCGCTGATATAAAGATTCTTTCTATAATCCACGCCAAATGAAGCAACGGCATCGCATTCTCTTTTTAGGGTAACGGCATCTAACACAACACCATTACCAATCAAGTTGATTTTATCTTCATGAAAAATGCCACTAGGAATTTGATGTAAAACAATTTTTTTATCGTTCACATAAAGTGTATGACCTGCATTTGGACCGCCTTGAAATCTGGCAATCACATCATAATGCTTTGCAAAAAAATCTACAATCTTTCCTTTCCCTTCATCGCCCCACTGCAATCCCAAGATAACATCTACCATTTTGTTGTTGAATTTGAATGAGGTGTAAAATTAACTATTAAGAAGTCTAAAAAAATATTTTTTAATAGAAGTTTTTAAGATTGTTTAGTCACATTTTTTTATAAAAAGTCTTGACAAAAAAAACCGGCAAAAAATGCCGGAATGTAAAATGAATGTATTAATGAGTTTATGCTACTTTAAGCAGACTTAATTTTGTAGTATTGAATTTGTTTTCTGCATATTCCAATGTTACATTGAAATGGGTTGGTTTTTGAGTTGGCATTTCATACATAGCATCAGTAAGAATACCCTCGCAAATGCTGCGTAATCCGCGCGCTCCCAATTTATATTCCAAAGCTTTTTCAACCATGAAATCAAGTACTGCAGGCTCAAAAGTTAACGCGATACCTTCAATCTCAAACAATTTTGTAAACTGCTTAACCAATGAATTTTTAGGTTCAGTAAGAATGTTTCTTAGTGTTACAGCATCCAATGGATTGAGATAAGTTACAACCGGCAATCTTCCCAACAATTCAGGAATCAGGCCGAAATGTTTTAAATCAACAGAATTCACAAACTGCAATAAATTATTATGCTGGTATTCCTGCATTTCCTTGTTAACATTAAAACCAATAGCATTGGTGTTGATTCTTTTGGCAATGATTCTATTCACACCATCAAAAGCGCCACCGCAAATGAAAAGAATGTTTTGTGTATTGAGTTTGATTAACTTTTGTTCGGGATGTTTTCTACCGCCTTGTGGGGGTACCAATACTTCACTGCCTTCCAACAATTTCAGCAAACCTTGTTGAACGCCCTCTCCGCTTACGTCACGGGTAATAGATGGGTTGTCACTTTTACGGGCAATTTTATCTATTTCGTCTATGTATACAATTCCTTTTTCAGCTGCTGCCACATCATAATTACATGATTGTAACAAACGAGTAAGCATACTTTCCACATCTTCCCCTACGTAACCGGCTTCTGTAAAAACGGTTGCATCCACAATGGTAAATGGCACATTCAACATTCTGGCAATCGACTTGGCAAGCAAAGTTTTTCCTGTACCTGTTTCGCCTACCATGATGATGTTACTTTTTTCTATCTCAACATCATTATCAACTTTCTGATTCAATCTTTTGTAATGATTGTAAACAGCTACAGCCAATACTTTTTTAGCATCATCCTGACCGATTACATATTCATCAAGAAAAGTTTTGATTTCAATAGGTTTCTTCACCATCAACTTGCTGCCTGTTGAGGCATTTTGTTGATTCTTATTGTTCATGCTATTCACCGACAATTCCTGAGAGATAATTTCCTGCGCGTGATCAACACAATTTTCGCAAATATGACCATCCTGTCCGGCAATCAATATTTTAACTTCCTCACGATTTCTACCGCAGAAAGAACAATGCAATGATGTTTGTTTGGCCATATTATTTTTTCGTAAAAAGAAAATTACTTTTTTACGGATAGCAAAGATAACAAAGAGAAATAAAAAGTTATAATTATTAGAGGGATATTATGATGGATAAGCTGGATAGGCTAGGTAAGCTGGATGCCGACGAAGGTCTCTGACCGAGTCGAGAGGGCTAGACACTTGGCAACGCTCCCCTCTCCTTCGGAGAGGGGCTGGGGGAGAGGCTATAATTTTTCAAGCAAATGATCTACGATACCATATTTAATAGACTCTTGCGCATCCATCCAATAATCACGATCGAAATCTTTCATTACTTTTTCGAATGTTTGTCCGCAATTATCAGCCAACAATTGTGCGCCCATTTCTTTGGTTTTTTGCATTTGCACCGCCATGATTTCCAAATCAGCACTTGTACCTCTACCGCCGCCACTTGGTTGGTGTATCATCACTTCGCCATGAGGGAAAATAAATCTTTTTCCTTTAGTGCCGCCACTTAGTAAAATACTTCCCATACTTGCTGCCATGCCCATGCATACTGTACTTACAGGAGAACTAATCATTCGCATGGTGTCGTAAATTACCATGCCGCTGGTTACCACTCCACCCGGACTATTGATGTAAAATGTAATATCTTTTCCTGGATCTATCGCTTCTAAATATAGTAATCTGTCGGTGATTTCTTTTGAACTTTTATCATCCACAGGACCCCACAAAAACACTTTTCTTTGTTCAATAAATTTCTTGTCAAACATCCAGCCACTCATCATTTTTTCCATTGGATTTTCTGGAGATGCGGGCGATTCTTCTTCCATTCTGAAATTCTTATAATTGATACTCATTTTTATTATTTTAAAAAGTTGGGGTTAATCTTTTTTTGTTTTTCTTGGATTCATGATTAAAACTTCATCAACCAAACCATATTCTTTGGCTTCTGTTGAAGTCATCCAATAATCTCTGTCGCAATCAGCAGCAACTTTATCAAAAGGTTGTCCGGTATGATGTGAAAGAATATCGTACAATTCTTTTTTAATTTTTCTGATTTCGTTTACCGTGATTTCGATATCCGTTGCTTGACCACCTGCTCCTGCACTTGGTTGGTGCATCATGATACGGCTATGTTTTAATGCAGTACGTTTTCCTTTTGCACCTGCACACATCAACACCGCGCCCATACTAGCTGCCATACCAGTACAAATCGTTGCGATATCAGGTGTGATGAATTGCATCGTATCATACATACCTAATCCTGCGTAAACACTTCCACCCGGACTATTGATGTACATCTGAATATCTCTTGTACGATCAGTGCTTTCCAAAAACAACAATTGCGCCGTTACGATGTTTGCCACTTCGTCATTGATAGGATAACCTAAGAAAATAATTCTGTCCATCATCAAACGACTGTAAACATCCATCACAGCCACATTCATCGGACGCTCTTCAATAATATTAGGTGTAAGATTGGTAACGTTATGATCGATATAACCATGCAACGTATTGCTGCTGATTCCTCTGTGCTTTACAGCATATTTTTGAAACTCTTTTCCGAAATCCATTGTTGAAGTTAATTGGTTAATAATGTGGTTTTTATTATTCTCAGCGAAGTTATCAATTTACTATTATAGATAACCTTCAGTAATACTTTATTTTTTAATCTCTGCTTCTGTTCATGAATATCATGATGTATTGAAGTAACATCGCAATGGATGCCAATGCCGCTACTACATAAGTTAATGCGGCCCAATGCAAAGCATCTTTGGCTTTTTCTTTTTCTGAAGCCGTAGTAATATTAGCGGTGCCCAACCATTGTAATGCTCTTGCTGAAGCATCTAACTCTACCGGCAAGGTGACGATACTGAACAAAGTGGTTACGGCAAATAAAATAATACCAATAAGCAAAACAGTTGCATTTCCGGTGCCAAATCCCAAGCCCAATCCGATCATGATAATCCACTGTGAAAGCGAGCTGCTTATTTGAACAACTGGAACAATTTTACTTCTCAGCATCAACATTGAATATGCCGTTGCGTGCTGAACAGCGTGCCCACACTCATGAGCAGCAACTGCAGCAGCAGCCACACTCCTGCCATTAAAAACTTCCGTACTTAGATTTACTGTTTTATTCATGGGATTATAGTGATCCGTCAACATGCCATCAACTGAAGTTACTTGCACATCAAAAATGCCGTTGTCTTTCAGCATTTTTTTTGCAATTTCTTCGCCACTCATTCCACTTGATGTGCCAACCTGACTGTATTCTGTGAATTTGCTTTTCAATCGAGACTGAACAGCCATCCCAATAAACATAAAAATTAAAGAAATGAAAATGATTCCTATTGTCATTGTTTGTGTTTAAAATCAAATATGCAAAAACTGTTCCTTTGTGGAAAACTGACAAATTAGCAAGGCGGATGGTCAATTTGGAAATTTGATAATGGGATAATTTGGTAATTGAGGAATTGGGAGTTGGGAATTAAGGGATTGAGGAATTGGGAATTGAGGAATTGAGGAATTGGGAATTGGAGTTACGATTGAGTTGAAAGGACTTAATAAATTAAACCTTCCCAAAAAATTCGTGAATTCTTGGTTAAAAAGGAAATGGCGCCGGTCTCCTGACCGGAGTCTAAAAGAGCTTGACAGTCTCTGACTGTTTTTTTTCAGCACAATTTGCGTAAGTTATAAACTTAATGCGCTATTCGGCACCGGTCTGGAGACCGGCGCCATTCGTACTAACATAAAAATTGCCCATAATTTCTTATGGGCAATCTAAAATTAATATTCGTGATGAGGCTTATTTGTACTGAGCGCTCAAACCATTTGCGAGTTCTGTCATTTTTTTCAATGATTCTTCAGCCAAATTTCCTTTTTTGAACTCAGCCAAAATTTCAGGATATTTATTTTCCATTTCCAACAAGAAATGTTCTTCAAATGCTTTTACATTTCTAACAGCAACATTTTTCAATAATCCCTGTGTACCAAGGTAAATGATAGCTACTTGTTTTTCTACTGAGAATGGAGAGTACTGAGCTTGTTTCAAAATTTCCACGTTTCTAGCACCTTTGTCGATTACGCTTTTTGTAGCCGCATCAAGATCACCA
>CANGEZ010000127.1 GCA_947452875.1 Chitinophagaceae bacterium | reverse complement strand
GGTGAATTACTTAAGAAGGCTGAATTTGGTGGCAAACAAGCATCCGAAGCTGCTCCTTATATTTCTATGTATTGGGGAAGTTTGATGATTGGTAGATGGATGGGTGCTGTATCTGCTTTTAATCTTTCTAAATCCACAAAAATGTTATTACAGGTCATTGTTCCACTTGTTGCATTTGGTGTTATTATCGGTGTAAATACTACTGCTGGTTATAACATGACTGAATTGTATTATTACATTATTTGT
Organism: Chitinophagaceae bacterium; assembly: GCA_947452875.1. Lineage (GTDB taxonomy): Bacteria > Bacteroidota > Bacteroidia > Chitinophagales > Chitinophagaceae > Ferruginibacter. Next base: position 6,226 of record CANGEZ010000127.1, on the reverse strand, counting down.
GTTTGCTTACAAATTGCAGCATTTTTCTATGGTGGTGATAAACCAGCCAAAACATTGATGACATTTGGTTTCCTAGGAATTGTTGCTATGATTATCGGAACACAAACTTCAGGAACTGTTGGAACTTATGCTTTATTAAGTGGTGGTCTTTGTTGTTCGATCATGTGGCCTTGTATTTTCACATTGTCTATTGCAGGGCTAGGAAAATATACTACACAAGGTTCAGCATTTTTAATTATGATGATTTTAGGTGGTGGTATCATTCCTCCTATTCAGGGTAAATTAGCAGACGTTACTGGAATTCAACAATCGTATTGGGTTGCTGCTGCTTGCTTTGGATATCTTACTTTCTTCGCGGTTGCTGTAAAAGGCATCTTGAAAAAACAAGGATTTAATTATGATGAAGTACAGACTTCTGGAGGTCACTAATAAATAATTGAAAATTTAAAATTAAAAAGTCAAAAAAGAGTATTCGATTTTTGACTTTTTAATTTGGTTTAGCCACGAATTCACGAATTAAGCCTTCGGCTTATTTTATTGTTTTTTTTAACCACGAATTCACGAACGATTTTTTTGACTTTTTTATTTTTTAGGAAAGACCTCAATAGACTTTTTTTAATTTTTAATTTTGATTTTTTATTTTTTAGTTTTTATCATGGAAAACAAGTACGCAATCGGCATTGATGTAGGCGGAACAACAACAAAATTTGGTGTTGTAAACAACAAAGGTGAAATTCTGGTTCAGGGCAGAATACCTAGTAATGAACATGATTTCATTGAAGATTTTATACAAGAATTGTATGTGAAATTGTTGCCCATGATAAATGAGGTTGGTGGGATTGAAAACATTATAGGTATTGGTATGGGCGCACCCAATGGAAATATATATTCAGGCACAATAGAATATGCACCAAATTTGAAATGGAAAGGTATCATTCCAATGGCTGATTTAATGGCCAAAAAATTTGGGGTACAAGCAAAACTAACCAATGATGCCAATGCCGCTGCAGTTGGTGAAATGATGTATGGTTGTACTAAAAATATGAAACATTTTATCACCATTACGTTAGGCACTGGTGTTGGAAGCGGCATCGTGATAGACGGAAAAATCGTTGTGGGTCATGATGGATTTGCCGGAGAATTAGGACATACTATCATTCGTCATGGCGGCAGAATGCACAAAAATACCGGTATGCGTGGAAGCCTTGAGTCATATGCATCAGCAACAGGCGTTAGAGAAACTGCTATCGAATTATTGACTCAATTTCCTGATAAAGAAAGTCTACTTAGAAACTATACCATCAATGAATTGACCAGCCAAACTGTATTTGAGTGCGCCATGCAAGGAGATCCAATTGCCAATGAAATATTTGAATTTACGGGTCAAATACTTGGAGAATCTTTAGCCAACTTTATTATGTTTTCATCTCCTGAAGCCATCGTGTTATTTGGCGGTTTGACTAAGGCTGGTAACTTATTGCTCAATCCTACACGTCAAGCTATGGAAGCCAATTTACTTCCTATATTCAAAAATAAAGTGAAACTAATTTTTAGTGAATTGAATGAATCAGATGCGGCGATTTTGGGGGCGAGTGCGTTGGTGTGGTAAAATGCTAGAATTCCAATTTGATGATTTGGTAATTGGTTAATTTGATAATTGTTGGTCAATTTGATAATTAGATAATTTGATGATTTGGTAATGATTAGCTAATTTGATTATCGGATGGTTAAATTTCCAAATTGACTCATTTTCAAATTATAAAATTGTCTTTTCGTTTGCCCAAACTTTCCTCCCCCAACCTGCAATTACATGCTTCTCACTATGATAAGAAGAGCGAACTAGTGGGCCGCTTTCAACATAATCTAAGCCAATCTGGTAGCCAATTTCACGGTATTCTGCAAATTCATCAGGGTGAACAAATCTTTCTACAGGTAAGTGTTTTTTTGTCGGTTGAAGGTATTGTCCGATGGTGATTACATCAACTCCACTGTTGTGCAAGTCTTTAATAGTTTGAATCACTTCTTCTTTGGTTTCGCCAAGACCAAGCATGATACCGCTTTTTGTGCGCATGCCACCATCTTTCAGAATCTTAAGTGTTTCCATACTTTGCCAGTATTTGGCTTGTACTCTTACTTGACGGGTAAGTCTTTCTGTGGTTTCTATATTGTGACTAACCACTTCAGGAGCAGCGTCGATAATGCGTTGTATTTGTTCTTTGTTGGATTTGAAATCTGGAATTAGTGTTTCAAGAGTAGTTGTAGGATTTAATGCTTTTACTGCTTTAATCGTATTGTACCAGATAATGCTTCCTGCATCTTTCAATTCGTCTCTGTCAACGGAAGTAATTACCGCATGTTTTACTTTCATCAAATGAATGGCTTCAGCAACTCTTTGAGGTTCGTCCCAATCTACAGTGTCAGGTCTTCCGGTGGCTACGGCACAAAATCCGCAACTGCGAGTACAGATGTTTCCAAGAATCATAAATGTAGCCGTTCCTTCTCCCCAGCATTCGCCCATATTCGGACAATTACCACTTTCGCAAATGGTATGCAGTTTATGTGTGTCTACCAAATTGCGAACATGTTTATATTCTTCACCAATAGGTAACTTAACACGAAGCCAATTGGGCTTTTTTAATGAGGGAGCTTGTTCTTCTGTACCTGTACCACAAGACATTATGATAGATAATTTAAATTAAAAATTGAAAGCTCAAAATTAGAAAAATAAGCTGAGATTAATTTTCAGAATTGATTTATTTCCTTCTTCCGAAAACCAGTGTAACATATGCACCCAAAAAGTACTGGTATTGTTTGACAATAATCATCTGAGGAACCTTTTTTGAATAGAATTCAGCTGTTGCACCAATTTCTAGGCCATTAATCATTTCATTGTATTTGCCATAATCAAATCGGAGGCCTGTTTTAGCATAAATGCCCGGTGTTATTTTCATTTTCCCCCAGCCTTCACTGAAAGTTGGACCGCCAACTATAGGACCATTTAAAAAATAATTGCTATCGGGAGAATTGTATCCTACAAACTCATAATTACCATTGCCTTTGTCAACTTCAACCAAATAAGGTCTAAGTAATCCTAATGATATACCACCTCCATAATTAAAAGATAAGCTGACGCCGTTTTTATTTCCCTTGTTGCCCAATAGTTTTTGCACTTGTACGCCCAATTTTACAGGGTAGAAATAATTTATTTTACCATAAATAACAGGGGCGGTTGGACTATAGTCATTTTGAAGCTTTTCTTCTTTAGTATGTTTTCTTTCAGTAATTTCTAATTGAAACAATAATGCTTTTTCAACAGAACGAGCTCTGGCTATCTCACCAAAAAGTCCAGCACCATCATTTGTCAATTTTATTCCACCTGCCAAATGCTTTTTGTAAACAATGACTCCTTCTTCTTCCTGTTTCGCAATAGCATTAATACGTTGCTTTTTTTCTTCTTTTTTCTGCTTTCTGACATTGATGCTATCTTGGGCTATGGTAAAATAGCTGCTGATTGTCATAAGTATAAACAAAAACAATTTCTTCATGTATATAATTTTCTAAAGTAAATTTATGTAAAATTATGACCTTGAGGGTTAAAAACATTTTGACTTTTATCATTATCAACAAATTTCTTTACCATCTTAATTAAAAACAATTATCATGACAGCATCCATAATTTATAAAGGCGACCTCAGATGTGAGTGCACCCATCTTCAAAGCGGCACTATTATTGAAACAGACGCCCCAACAGACAATAGAGGCAAAGGCGAAAGATTCAGTCCAACAGACACAGTTTGCGTTGCTCTCGCTACCTGCATCATCACAACCATGGGCATTAGAGCTGCAGACATGAATATCGACCTCAGTCAAACTCACCTTGAAGTGACCAAACACATGCTCAGCGAACCTCGCAGAATCGGTAAAATCGAAGTTGTACTCAACATCCCTAACATCGGTTTGGATGACAATACAAAAATGATCATGCAGAAAATTGGAGATAACTGTCCGGTAATGAAAAGTCTTCATCCTGATTTACAGGTGGTGACAACGTACAATTGGATGTAGAAACGACATTGTTTTCTTTTCTGAAAATCTCATTTCCGATGCCACATTCCAGGCATCTTTTTTTTATACAGAATTGATTTCTCAAATGAAATAAGGCCTGAGAGTCAGCGGCATTTTGATTTGGGATACCCAATAATTCGAATCCGTTGATGATACTATTGTCTTCATGTGGAAGTTCTTGAAGCCAATGTATAGCCTTTGATTTCAATTTTTCGATACTATGGTAATAACCATATGCATAGCAAATCACAACAGCAGTGTTGATGACAAAATTGTTGACGGTTTGATTACCGGGCTTTTTCGATTTGTATAAACTCGCCGTATCAAATCGGTAATGTGTTTTCCAGTAGTCACTGATGTCATAATCAAAGACCATTTTTAAGTTATCGAGATTTTCTTCTTCAATGATTTTAGTCAACCATTTTCTCTCATTAAAAATACAAGAGGCCAATTGAGCCAATCTGATTGTAGGGAAATTTGCCGGCCGCATTCTGAGGAAATGTAATTGAATGAGCGGCTGTTTCAAAGCATATTTTCGTTTTAAATGCAGGTATTCTTTAAATAAATCAATCGGATGTTCATCGAAAAATTTTCTGTTTAGCAAACCACTTTGTCCAAATAACAATGCTTCAATAGCAAATAATGAATCTGCATTTTTGTGAATAATGCTAAGTGGAATACTTGATGCAATGGTTTCAAACGATGCTGCGTTTACATTACCTCCAAAATTTTTGGCCAGCATCCACCAACACAATTCATCCCAGTTGCCTTTGGCTTTATCTAATAGTGTTATTGTGTTTTCAGCTTTTTCCTGAAGCCTTTCAATCAACATTCTTTCTTTCCATTTACTAATTGTAATGGGCTTCACCATGTTGATGATTTCTTCACAGGGAATGAAAGTTTGTTGATTCATAATAGCTTGGTATTTTTTCATCAATAAACCAGGTACTCTTGATTTTAATTCAATGGTTGGGAATTCTAGATGTAGTTCTTTGTCGTGTTCCCAAACCACATGAAGAATCACATTATTATAATTTACATCTTCACTGTGTTTGTGCAATTCCCAATCAGATGAAACAACATGCAATTCAATATTGCCAAACCAAATGGTGTCACCCATCTCAATTTTACCATTCAAAAAATCAGGGCCTTGATTGGAATTTAAAGTTCCCGGAGAAGATATTTTAATCAAAGTATGATCTGTAGTATACAATTCATCTTTGTTGAACAATTGGTATTGCCAGATGTAGTGCAGCAGTTTTTCATTCATGATACGATTGTTTTAAATTGTTTTCATTCACAAAATAAAATCATCATGAAAAGACAACCATGTGAAAAACACAGTTGACCTTAAGTATTATTACCCTTAAAAAAAGTTGAAAAAACTAATGACTAAAATGTTGATGTAAGGCTTGTACCACTCTGCTCACAGGTAATCCCATCACATTGTAAAAATCTCCTTTGATAGATTTAATACCTGTAACCCCAATCCACTCTTGAATGGCATAGGCACCAGCTTTATCATAAGGTTTGTATTTATCGATATAGAATTCGATTTGAGCATCAGTTAATTCATAAAAACTAACTTCCGTAATATCTGAAAATGCGATTTCTTTTTCATCACTAATCATAAAAACACCGGTAATCACTTCATGTGTTTTGCCTGATAATTTCCTAATGATTCTCATGGCATCATCTTTGTCTTTGGGTTTGCCGATGATTTCTTTTTCACAAACTACAATCGTGTCTGCCGCAAGAATGGGAAGTGATGGTTTGAATTGATCCTTTACTTTTAGGGCTTTGTTTTTTGCAATATGAATCGCAACTTCTGAGAAATTTAGATGATCAGGAAAAGTTTCTTCTGTATCACTAATTAATATTTCAAAATCAACTTCAGCCCATTCGAGCAATTGTTTTCTTCTTGGAGATTGTGAGGCTAAAATTATTTTTTGCATAATGGGTTTTATTATAAAAATAACATGGAAAGAATTCCTGCCAGCATGATGAGTTTGAGCTGATTGCTGATTTTGTGATAATCGGCTGCAGTTTCAGAACGATATAAATTCTTAATCATGATTAATAATGGTGCAATAATTAAAAGCACTACATAAGCCACACTAAAACGAAAACCATTTTGCCAGGCATACAATTGAATAACGGC
>CANGEZ010000126.1 GCA_947452875.1 Chitinophagaceae bacterium | reverse complement strand
TGAGCATCATTAGCAGAAGCGAAGTAATTATATTTTTCACCCCATACTCTCCAGCAATGAGCCATACGGTGTGCTACTTGTTTAACAGTAGTTTCTCTTCCAGTTGTTCCATCTCCTTTTGGAACACCTGCTTTTCTAAAATATTTTTGTGCTAGTATATCAGTGGCAATCTGGCTCCATTGTTTTGGAACTTCTACGTCATCCATTTGGAATACAACCTCACCGCTTGGGTTTTTAATAACTGAAGTACGGTAATCATAATCAAACATGTCGTAAGGACTTACGTCGTCTCTCGTGAACTGACGCTGGAAGCTGAGCGCTTTTGGTGATTGCTTTTTTGCTGGCATAATATCTCTTTTGTTAGTTAGTAAGTTATGTGATTCTCGTTTTAGAGGTCAACGAAAATATCTGATGTATCTCATCCAATCGGCTTCTAAATATCAACACGATGTGGACAAAATATCTATATAATTTTGTAAGTCAGATGCGTGTTGATTTTCAAGAGTTTTGCACTTTTTGTGGAAAGAATAAATTTTTTATTTGCTATTAAATTTTGTAGATATTAGGTTATTTCACTAATAAAATATTTACTCAGTAATTTCGCCTATTAATTATTGAAAAATAGCGTTAATAAAATGAGGGTTTTAATTCAAAGAGTTACTCATGCAAGTGTGAAAGTTGATGACAAAATCGTTTCATCAATAGAACATGGTTTGCTTGTTTTTGTAGGAATTGAAAATGCAGATAGTGATGATGATATTGAATGGTTAAGTAACAAAATTATCAACCTCAGAATTTTTTATGATGAAAATAACATTCCGAATATTTCCGTGAAAGATAGTGGTGGCGATATTTTACTAGTAAGTCAGTTTGCTTTACACGCACTAACGAAGAAGGGTAATCGTCCAAGTTACATTAATGCAAGTAAACCGGAATTTGCAATTCCTATTTATCAAAAACTTATCTTGCAACTGCAAAAAGATTTAGAAAAAAATATCCAAACAGGTATTTTCGGAGCGGATATGAAAGTGAGTTTGTTGAACGACGGACCTATCACTATATGGATAGATTCGAAGAATAAAGAATAGGAGGTGATAATAAAAATTCAAAATTTAAAAGTCAAAATTCAAAAAATGCATCAACTCACCATAGCCGAAGCCCAAACAAAAGTAGACGAGTGGATAAAAACAATAGGAGTGCGATATTTCAATGAATTGACCAATTTGGGAATACTCATGGAAGAAGTAGGTGAATTGAGCAGATTGATGGTCAGAAAGTATGGCGAACAATCTTTTAAAGAATCCGACAAAGGAAAAGAAATCAGTGATGAAATGGCTGATTTACTTTGGGTATTGATTTGTCTTGCAAACCAAACAGGTGTAGATTTGAATGAAGCCCTTCAAAAAAATATAGAGAAAAAGACTTTGAGAGATTTGGATAGGCACAGGAAGAATGAGAAGTTGTGAGAAGAATTCAAAATTCAAAAATCAAAATTCAAAACATCTTGCAACTAAACAACATCGTAAATTAATCTTAAATCAATAACAGTCCATTCAATTTCCCCCTTTGGGGGATTGAGGGGGCTACCAAACAACAAACATGCATAAACTCTCAACCATAATCCTCCTCTTACTTTCTCTAATTACTAAATCCCAAACCCCCAATCTGATAAGCGGTCCATGGGCAGGTAATGTTGATTTAAGAACAGCCTCAATTTGGTTGGAAGTATCTGCCACAGTTAAGAATGTTGCTGTTTCGTATTATCCGATTAATGAGGTATCGTCAAAAAATAATCATACATCAATAAAATATAAAGGAGAGTTGGGGAAACCTTTTAATCCTATAAAAATCGAATTGAATGGCTTGGAATTTGGTACTACATATAATTATGATGTTTTTATAGATGGGAAAAAAACTGCTCTTCCTTTTGAAACAAAATTCACTACAAAAGATTTATGGCAATGGAGAAAGCCTGCTCCCGACTTCAGTTTTCTTACCGGAAGTTGCGCTTATTTCAATGAAACAAAATACGACAGACCTGGAAAGCCTTATGGCAGCGATTCTTCCATTTTTGAAACTATGGCTGAAACCAAATCAGATTTTCATATTTGGCTAGGCGACAATTGGTACACAAGAGAAGTAGATTATTCATCAGCCTGGGGGTTAAATTATAGAGCATCTTATGACAGAGCCACTCCAATTTTACAAAAGTTTATGGCGAGTATGCCTCAATATGCAATATGGGATGATCATGATTTTGGTCCGAATGATGCGGGACAAAGTTACTTGTTGAAAGATGCTAGCAGAGAAATCTTCAACAACTATTGGCTAAATCCAACCTCAGGAGAAGACAAAAAAGGTATTTATTCTCAATTCAGTTATGGTGATGTAGATTTCTTTTTAACGGATGATAGATATTTTCGTTCCGATCCTTCAATAGCAGACTCCATAGATGGTTTGCCAAATACTGAAAAATCCTATTTCGGAAAACAGCAAATGACATGGCTAGAAAATGCACTGCTATTCAGCAATGCGCCATTTAAAATCATTGTAACTGGTAGTCAGGTTTTAAATCCTAATAATAAATATGAATGTATGCAGGAGTATCCTTACGAATACAACCAGCTATTACATTTCCTGACAGACAAAAAAATCAAAGGTGTGATTTTTCTTACCGGAGATCGTCATCACAGCGAAATTATTAAATACAAAAGGGAAAATTCGTATCCTTTATTTGACATTACCGTTTCTCCTTACACATCGGGAGTGAGTAAAGTAAATGGAACTGAATTAAACAATCCTTTCAGAGAACCCAATACATTAATTGAAGCACAGAATTTCGCAAAAATATCTTTCAGTGGCAAAAAGAATGAAAGAGTAATGAAAGTTGCATTCATTGGAATAAAAGGTGAAACACTTGGAGAATGGAGCATCAATGAAAAAGATATCAGAAATTAAAAAATCAAAATTAATTTTTTTAAAAAATTGCTCACAACTTCCCCCATCGGGGGATTGAGGGGGCTTCCAAACAAAAAACAATGAATTCTAAAACTTTTCAATACGACAAACAAAAAACAATTCAAGCACTTCGTTATCACTTCATCACCAGAAAAGAAATAAAAGTAATGATGATTCTAGTGAATGTATTTGCCATATTCTCAGCAGCACTTTTCTTTTTTAAAAAAATATCGCCGGTTGCTTTTTTATTAAGCTCGTTTTTGTGGGTTATGATGATGATCCTATTTTGGTTTTTATTGCCAAGAATTATTTACAAGAAATCACCTTCATTCAAACAGGCATTTAAATTGTCTTTTACAGATGTAGCAATTACATTAGAAACCGGAAACGCCTCAAGAAGTTTTAATTGGAAAGAGTTCAGTACATGGATGGAGAGTCCACATTTCATTCATTTATATTTTACCAGCAAATCATTTTTTTTGATACCAAAAGACGCATTAGCAGAAGAATTAGATGTATTAAGAAAATTGTGCAAAGAAAAAATCGCCACTAAATCCATCTAATAACTCAATTCCTAAATCCATCAAACCCAATTCCCAATCCCCATTCCCCCCGCTACTCCAACTCCTTCTCCATCACATGATGTGGTAAATTGACTTCTATAAATTCACCGCCTTTAACTTTGTATCCTAATTTCTCGTAAAATCCAACTGCTGTATTTCTGGCGTGCATGATCATGTATTTGTAGCCTTTATCTATGGCTAGATTTTCTGCAAAAGTCATAATAGAAGCGCCAATACCTTTTCCCTGTAATGTATCTAATACCGCCATTTGTCTCAATCTAATTGTTTCGCCATTTATCCTGCTCAACACACAACAACCCAAGATTAAATCATCATCAAAAGCAGCAATTAAAATTTCGTCTTTTTCTTTGTTCAATTCCTCCTCGGTAAAACTAAGTCCAAGCGGTTGTCTGAGAATTTGCTTTCTCAAAACAATCATTTTGTTGTATTCTTCACTACCGTGATCTATTTGTTTTAATCCCATACTAAATAGTTTTTGGTATTTTTTTAAACTGAACCATAATAAATATACGGAATTTTAAAAATTCAACCCGATTTAACACCTAAAAACAACAATGTGAAGAAATATTATGGATAACATTTTAGTATTTGTTTGTAATTAGTTCAAAAAGTATATTTTTGCATCCGTATTTAACTAAATTTTATTACCATGTCAGACATTGCAACAAGAGTAAAGAAAATTATTGTTGACAAATTAGGTGTTGATGAAGCAGAAGTAACCCCTGAAGCCTCATTCACTAATGATCTAGGTGCCGATAGCTTGGACACCGTAGAATTAATTATGGAATTTGAAAAAGAATTTAATATTTCTATTCCTGATGAACAAGCTGAAACCATCACAACTGTTGGTCAAGCTGTTTCTTACTTGGAAGAAAACGCCAAGTAATTTATCTTTTAATTTTCACAGGCAAATCGTATGGATTTAAAACGTGTAGTCGTTACTGGATTAGGAGCCCTAACCCCATTGGGAAAAACTGTTGATGAATATTGGCAGAATCTCGAAAATGGTGTTGGTGGCTGCGATTATATTCAACAATTCGATGTTACTAAATTTAAAACCCGATTTGCTTGTGAGGTTAAAGATTTTGATGCTACACAATACCTTGACAGAAAAGAAGCCAGAAAACTCGATCGCTATTGTCAGTTTGCTTTGATAGCAAGTGACGAAGCGGTTAAAGATGCCGGAATCAACAAAGAAAATGTTGATGTCGATAGAGTAGGTGTAATTTTCGCTAGTGGTATTGGAGGCTTGATTACTTTCCAAGAAGAAGTTTTAAATTTTGCCGCTGGTGATGGAACGCCTCGTTTCAATCCATTTTTCATTCCAAAAATGATCTTGGATATCGCTGCCGGACAAATATCTATGCGTCATGGATTCCGTGGTCCTAATTACGCTGTAGTTAGTGCTTGTGCTTCTTCAACCAATGCTATTATTGATGCTTTTGATAACATTCGTTTAGGAAAAGCTGATATCATTATTACAGGTGGAAGTGAAGCAGTTATCAGCGCAGCAGGTCTAGGTGGTTTCAATGCCATGAAAGCTTTAAGTGAAAGAAACGATGATCCTAAAACAGCCAGCCGTCCTTTTGATAAAGACAGAGATGGATTTGTTATGGGAGAAGGTTCCGGAGCTTTAGTACTTGAAAGTCTTGAACACGCTTTGGCAAGAGGCGCAAAAATTTATTGCGAAATTGCAGGTGGCGGCGCAACCGCAGATGCTCATCATATTACCGCCCCACATCCCGAAGGACTTGGCGCGAATAATGTAATGAAAGTCGCATTGAAAGACGCAGGTATGAAACCTGAAGACATCAACTACATCAATGTTCACGGTACTTCTACACCATTAGGTGATATCGCAGAAACAAAAGCAATACTAAATGTTTTTGGTGATCATGCTTACAACTTGAACATCAGTTCTACAAAAAGTATGACTGGCCATTGTTTAGGTGCTGCTGGTGCATTAGAAGCATTGGCTTGTATTATGGCAGTTACAAAGGATATCATTCCTCCAACAATTAATCATTTCACAGACGATCCTGATTTAGATCCTAATCTGAATTTTACATTCAACAAGGCTCAACATAAAGTTGTAAATGCCGCATTGAGCAACACCTTTGGTTTTGGTGGTCATAATGCTTCTGTGATTGTAAAGAAATATAATCCTTAATTTTTCTTCTTTAATTTATTACAATTCAAATTCTTTAAAATAGTTTAATTTCGATTAATTATTTTAAAGCATCACTTTGCAGTTTATCTTAAATTTATTTTCTCGTTCCCCTCAGCTGAAAGATTTTAAAAAACAGCTCGTTAATATTCTTGGATTTACTCCGAGTAATCTCGCTTTATATAAAACCGCTTTAAGTCATCGTTCAGTAAGAGAAGGTGCAGATGAAAATAACGAACGCCTTGAATTCTTAGGTGACGCTGTATTGAGCTCCATCATCGCACATTATCTTTTTAGAAAATATCCCTATAAAGGAGAAGGCTTCCTAACAGAGATGAGAAGCAAAATGGTTAATCGCCAAAAGCTCAATGAAATCGCATTGAAAATGGGATTGAAAAAAATCACCTTTTATAACAAAGCAGATAATGCACTAAAGATTTCTCAAATTTTTGGAAATACGCTGGAAGCCTTGATTGGCGCAGTTTATCTGGATAAAGGTTATAAAAAAACACAACGTTGGGTAGAGGAATACATTATCATGCCTCATTTATTTGCTGATGATCTTGAAGGAATCGAAATCAACATAAAAAATAAACTATATGGTTGGGCAAATAAAAATGGTAAGTCTGTTGAGTTTGCAACATTAGATGAAAGCATTGAAAATGGAAGGAGATTATTTACGATCGCGGCAACAGTCGATGGCCAAATTATTGCACAGGCAAAAGGCTTTAATAAAAAAGACGCAGGCCACATAGCAGCTCAACT
>CANGEZ010000125.1 GCA_947452875.1 Chitinophagaceae bacterium | reverse complement strand
CGTAACCATAATAATAGCCATCCGCTCCTACCTGATTGCTGGTATAAGGATTCAGTTTACCCAATCGTTCAGAAAGAATTTGTCTATTGCTTTCAAATGTTTTGAATGTAGAAGAAACACGGTTGGGATCAAATTTTCCGAACAAAGTTTTGAATGCCACATAAGTAACTTCAAATCCGCCACCGGCATAAGGATTCAAATGCTGGAAGGTTGGGTTTGTGCCATTGAAATTAGTATCAATATATCTGAATGTTTCACTGTAATTTTTACTGAAAGATTTACTCAGATTGATGGCGATGTTTAAATCACGAACAGGCTCCAATTGTGCTGTCAATGTAATTTTCTGATCCAGGTTTTGTTGTATCAACGAATTGAAACTACTGTCTTTTGACATGAGTCGATTGGCTGCCTGTTTATTCAGCCAATTCGTATCGGGCTGCCAACCCATAATAAATCCAAAACCCGGCGACATGCTCTTGAAATTCTGTCCAAAATATTGTGTACTGTCCATATAGCCCGGCAAACGTGTACTTGCATTTTCAGATGCAGTTAAATTGATTTGTTTCAAACTCGTTGCTAATTTGCCAAATACTTTCAAACCATTGCTTACATAAGGCATTGCTGATTTGTCAACGATTCTTTTTTTCTTCAACACTTTTTTACCTGATTTGGTCAACACAGAATCTTTGACAATAGTTATGCGTTTTCTCCATCTTTCCTGATCGGCTTTATTGGATGGTTGGTCGAGCTGCCTCAACCATTTCGACTTTTGATAAATCTTGGTGAAATCCATTTGAACTGTTGCTTCTTTCTGTTGCCCATTTTCTACAAAATTTCCAAGATCAACAGCAAGTCTTGACGCCCCAATCCATTTGAAACCAGCCTGGTATCTGATGTTCATGGTTGTCCAATCCAGTAATGGAAATTTTGCTGTTGGTAATGTATAAGAAATATTAGCCGTTTGGTTGAAAATGGTATTTCTACCGCCTTTCAACAAATTTTTCCAAATGGTATCTCTTTTTTCTTTTGTATCAATACGTCCTGCAGGCTCATCAATCCTTGAATTATTGGAAGCTGAGTAATCGAAATTGATTGACCTCGTGAAATTCCATCTCATGATATAATCACGCTGCATAACAAAATATTTGTCATAAGTTTCTGGAACAGGATATTTTGTTTCGCCAACACTTCTCGGACGAATGGCACCAAATTGTCTACTGATATCAGCTCTGAAACTTAATTGCGAAGGCAGGTAGTTGAAATTCAAATCTTTTATCAAATCAAACCATTTGGTTTTTGTTTTGGCAAATACTTTTTTGAAAGGCTCAAAATATTTAGGTTGCGGCGCATAGTTATAACCGATAGCTCCCCTGTGTTTTGTAACTTGATTGAACTCAATAAGCGGATTATGACTTTCTGTTTTTATATAGGAATAACTTACATCCACATTTTCTATATCATAAATCTTTGGCGATTTGCCATTGGTTTTAGTTTTTTTGACATTGGTAAAATTCAACGTTTTCACAGAGTTAAAATCAATTGCATTCTTTCTGATAGAATCTCTTTGTGAACTTGGTGAAGTATTTAATTTATCCTTTAGTTTAATATCCATGTCATAAGGATCATACTGAGGGGTACTTGTGGATTGAGTAATGCTAGCGTATAATGGAATAGATATGCCTGCTTTTTTAGGCAATAATTTACCTAGCTCCAAATTTGTTGATACATCAAACTGGAAGAAGTCATCTCTATAACGTTCCGTAACTCTTTGTTCAAGAGTACCAAATCCTCTGCTGTGTGCATTTGCTGAAAGAGAAACTGTTCCCAAATCTGCAAGGTTCATATCTACTCTACCAACTGCTGCATAACCTCCTTGTTCATTGATGGAAGAAAGACGCAATTCATTAACCCAGATTTGACCACAAGCAGCTAATGAACTTGTATTTTCAACACTCAATAAAACACCTCTAATCTCTCCTAAATTGGGGTTACCCATCACACTGTAAGTCTGACCATTTTCTTGCAGCTGTCTGAAGATGGTACCCAAAGGTGTGTTAGAAACATTCCTGGCTTGCTTAATTTTAGTGAGTATGTCCAAATCCACATCCAATGAGTTGGAAGGATACCAAAGTGAATCATTGTAAGCATCAGTGTCAGGATTTGTTCCGGCTGTCAATGGTGTAAGTGTTAATGGAATTCGTATTTCATAATAGTTGCTTACAAAGTCTGTTCCCATTCTTACAACAGCGGTTAGGTCTTTATCTTGTATTGTATTTGCAGGGTTCTGGGATTGCTCAGCATGAATATACATTTGCATTTTTCTGAACTGCCTAATATCTCTGTTCGCAAATGTTTGGAATACACCTTTGGCGTCTCCTTTTCTCAAGTTACAGAAATTCAAACTCATGGCTTGTTCATTTTGTAATAATGTAACGCCATTATTGCTTAAAGTTTGTACACGCTGAATATCACGAGGGGTTCTGTATGGAAGTGGAGTACGCTTGTCATTCTCTTCAATATTTACGGCTTCCACATTGAAAGGTGTGAAACTTGTTGGAGCGTATAAACCAGTAGAATCAATTTTATATTGAAATTTACGCCAGATATTTCTTGTCAGTTGCAACAAACCAAAACGCAGCACCACGCTATCTTCAAATCCAGTCATGAACATCCTCATGAATCTGATAGATTTAAAATCAGGAATATTTCCAATCTTTCTGTCATAAGCACCAATTGGAATTCTGAACTGGTACCAAGTTTCGTTTCTTACAGCACCATTAACCAAATTGACAGGCACTTCTTTTTTATCAACGATAAAGTTGTTACCAATCAACATTTCAGTAGCATCCTTTGGTTTAAGGTCAACGATGTATTGAAAATATTCTTCGGTTTCGTTTAGTGTATTGTCTCTGTTTAAATCTTCTGCATCAGGATATAAAGTTGCTGCCGAAGAGAATTGACTTCCATTAGAAATGGGCGAGTTTCCTTCAGGGCCATTATAATTTTTGTACCTTTTTAAAATGCCATCAGATCCTGAGAAACCTGCATCGCGATAGTTTTTATAATCATCACTTGAAGGATCAATCAATGCTTCTTGATAGGCTTTTGAGTTGGTGCCAAAATTGTTTGCCAATTGAGCAAGATAAGCAGCATGAAAATTAACTTCGGCTGTATCAGTCATACCATCAAAACCGATGTCTTGATACAAACGATCTTCAGGAATATTACTAAATGCATTGGTTACCTGTATAGGATTACGTGGTACTCTTCCCCAAACCGTATTGTCAACAGGCGATGGCGCATTAGGTGTGTTCAATCCATTTTCATAAAACCTTCTTCCATCTTTCAACACATCTTCTGAAATATTACCCAGATTGAAATACAATTTACCACCGGTTGAATTAGAGTACTGTGGAAGTATAAATGGATCCTGCATCCAGAATTCAATGAATTCAATATTACTGGTTTCAAAATCTGATTGATCGATACTTCTCATCAAGCCACCAAATTTTGTTTTAGGATCTACGAAAGTTCCGTCGGCATTTATTTTTGATGGGTCAGTTTCGTAATTGTACGGACCTTTATTTTTGGGATAGTACGCCATGTCAAAAGTCACTAGTTGGCTTTCTCCAAATCCTGTTGTACGCTGAGGGAAAATCTCTTTTTGGTATATTTGTCTTACCCTTGGATCACTTAATTCATTTCGATCGCTGATAGGATTATTAGGTGCATCTATTTGCTGTAAGGTTTGTTCGATTTGATACCATGAAATTTTTGATCTGCTTTTGCCATAATCAAGACTGTTATTTGCTAATGCCTCAGGGAAAAGTTCATTACCAATTCTATCAGTTGCATGAGCCGGCGTTGAAGACATAATCCAACTTATCAACGGAAATCTCAAATCAATTCCCGATTTACTTCCTTCAAAATCATCAATATAAACCAAGCCATTGTTACCTCTTCCAATTTGTGGCGCATGACCAGGTTGAAGATATGCAGCTTCAGCATAAGCATTTAATGAAGAAGGTGCGGTAGTACTATAAAATGGTAATTTGTCGAGAATTTTAGTAACTCTTGGCACATCTTTTTTGTAATTCACATCAATGCCGTACATCGTATTTCTAATCGGCTCTTCATTGTAATTAACTTTTGTAAAGAAAGGACGCTCACCCAACCTTACAATCGTACCACCAAATGACAATTGTTCTTTAGCTGTATTTTTAGAAAGATAATCGAATCTCAGCCCCATGTAATTGCGCTGTTGCAAACCAAATGTGGCGTTGTTTTCGAAATTAACCTGTACCGGCAAACCTGCATTTAGGATGGCCTGATTGGTCATTTTGATGGTTCCTAAATCGTAGTTAATGTCATAATCTACGCCTTCCTGTAAGGTTCTGCCGCCGGCACTAACAGTAACCGATCCTTTAGGAATATTGTAACCAATACTGATTTCAGAAGACCCAGATGTTTTGGCTGTTCCTTTCAATAAGAAACGATTTAAATTTGGATATTGCTGCGCAACTGCTTTAATGGAATCATACAAAGCGTAGTATAGTGTATCCGTTACCGTTGATGGAATGACATTATAAATTTGAGAAGCTAAATCTCTTCCGAATGGCTCTAAAACAGGGAAGATAACTCGACTGTATTGCGACACTACCGTATAATCTTCTACATAGTCAAACACACCATCAGGCTGAGGATCAAGCTGACTATTCAAACGATCAAGGTTGATTAATGAAATGATTGGCGAACCTTGATTCTTATCTCCATATGGAACATAACGCTTCGCACCTAGGCCAGGTTCCTGATAAAGTACATTCAATTTAAAATCAGTATTCGACAAAGTTCCATATCCGATTGTGTACACGTTCTTCATCATCAATTTCCAGATAGGTAGTGATGGTCTTTGTGAAGTAGCTTTCAGCAATTTCAAAAACAAAACTTTTTGTGAGGCCGACGTACTATCAGGCGGAACATCCTGAGAGAATTCACCTACCTGATAAATTCTTCCATTGTAGGAATATTGAAATGCCACTCCCAATACTTCATCGGTCTGTAAAGGCTGACTTAAAGACAGCATACCCACCTGTCGATTGAATGTGTATTGAGTAGAATCTAATTTTCTTGCGAAAGTTTTTTCGAAATCCTGAACTGGCCTCAGCCCTAAATTTTGAAGATTATTAAAAATGAGTGCGGAATTTCTAGCGTCAGGTCTACTCAAAATATTGGATAACAAATCATTACTGGCATTGAATGGAACAGGCAAGCTGGTAAGCACATTAACTGTAGGTGCCTGTAAGTAAGGATTTACTTCTCCCAAATCTGCAAGACCAACAATATCTCTAGTTTCTGTTGTTGTCCCGTTTTTATTGGTGACCCAAACCTCCATACGAAGAATTTGTACAGGTGCTGTGATGGCAGGAAGTTTAGACAAAACTTTATTGTAGTTGTCTTTAAAATATTGACTAATCAGAAAATGTCTGTTTTCTTCATATTCATCTGCTTTAATTTCAAATGGTGTGGCTGAAGTTCCGCCTTGCAAGTTTACACTTTGTCGTTGAGATTTTTGATTAGCCAATACACCGGTAATAAATAATTTTCCGAATTGTAATTGTGTTTTCAATCCAAACAATTGCTGCGCTCCGGGAATCAGTGTTCCTTTTGAAGGGAAGTTCACCGTACCTGCTTCAAATCTTTTCAATATTTCATCATCCTTTCCGGAATAATCCAACTTGAGTTGATTATCTAAATCAAAATTGGCAAGAGTATTATAATTGATTGGAAATTTTAATTTATCACCAATACTTGCATTCACGTTCAATTGAGTATTCATTTGAAAATCGAGGCCACCATTTTTTCTCGCTCTTTCCGGAAGTGTTGGATTGTCGATGCGTTGGCCTTGATACCCTGTGGTGATGTCAACATTCCCTTGAGGTGTGATATCGATTTTACCGGTTCCAAATAACCGATTGAACAAATTATCCGTTAGTGATAATTTAGGTTTTAGGAATTTACCGCGGTTTAAGATATTTACTGTGTTGCCACGTTTTTGAAAATATTCAATTTCAGCTTGTCTGTTTTTTATCGCCCAGTATTCATTAAAATCATAACTAACAGGCGTTCTGTAAAACCTGTCGCCTATTTTTTCGTAAACGATGTATCTTTTGGTGTCGTAATCAAAAACGATAGAATCTGTAAGATTGGTAGGCTGAAATGCATTAAAGGTATTGTAACTACCCATAGAAAAACCATCTCCTCTTCTGTCTGATATGGGATAAGGCAATCCGGGATTTACTGTAGTATCGGGATGAATGAAAGGAAGATTTGATGCAAAAGTTTCATTGCAAAAAGAACACAACAAAGCCATGAATACAACCAATCTGATTAGCGTAAGGATAAATTTTCTTTTCAAAAACATTAAGCGGACTAATTATTGAGGTAGAGTTTTTATCAAATGGCTTTAAGTGATTTTTTTATGAGTTCTTCT
>CANGEZ010000124.1 GCA_947452875.1 Chitinophagaceae bacterium | reverse complement strand
TTCACATAATCGATATCATTTAATCTTTTTGGAATGCCATTGCTGATGAACAAATCTTTCCATCCATCATTATCAAAATCCATGAATAAAGAAGCCCAACTCCAATCGGTTGCGGCAACACCGCTGTACAAACCGATTTCACTGAACATACCGTTTTTCTGATTCAGTTGTAAATTGTTTCTTGTAAACTGATTATTGTAACCATAATTCAGTTTCATCTTGAAGGTGTTGTATTCATCTTCACCCAAAGAACGTTTCAGAATATAAGGATCGGAAGGCAACATGTCCATTGAAATGATATCAGCATATGCATCATTGTTGATGTCGGCCACATCCACACCCATGCTGAACTGGCTTGTATGCATGATATGCTCATTCAGCTCTTCTTTGAAGGTGCCATTTTTTTGATTGATGTAGAGATAATCATTTTCATGAAAATCATTTCCGATGTAGATGTCTGGATAACCATCACTATTGATATCTGCAACACAAATTCCCAAACCATACCCAATTGCCGAACTGTTGATTTGTGATTCGTGTGTCACATCTATAAAACGATTGCCATCATTGCGAAAAATTCTATCGCCACTTAATGGATGATAAGTACCAACGAAGTTTTTTCTTTCTGCAAATGTGCCGTTTTGATGCACAGAATGATTCAATAAAAACATATCCAAATCTCCATCAAGATCATAATCGAAAAAAGCCGCTTGTGTACTGAATCCACTAAAATCCAAACCATAATCAGCAGCTTTATCTGTGTATGATGGAATTCCATTTTTATCAATGCCATTACAAACCAGCAATTGATTTTTTCCTTTTAAAATTTCGAATTGACCAACACGACAAACATAAATATCATTGAGCCCGTCGTTGTTAATGTCAACAACACTTATACCTGTGCTCCATCCGCCATCATTAGGAATTTTTGCTGCTGCGGTAATATCTTTGAAATGTAAATTGCCTTCATTGAGATAAATTTTGTTTTGTCCCTGATTTGAAGCAAAAAACAAATCTATCTTTCCATCATTGTTGAAATCGCCTGCACCACAACCGGCACCATTATAAAAATACATGTACTTAAACATGTTGAAAGTCTGAGAAGAATGTAATCTATTCGCAAAATCAATTCCGGTATCATCGCTTTCACGAAGTACAAATAATTTATTCTTATTGCTTTTACACGATAACAACATCAGTAAAATAAATCCTATTGAAATTCTATTGAACATGTATAATTATTGTTTTGGCATTACATACCAAACCGGCTTTTGATTGTTGACTGTAAATAATAAATATTTTTTTGTTGCGGTGCTGATTGCATCAATAGCACGAACTTCTCCTTTTACATTTACTCCAGATTGTGAAACAGACAAAGGTGTGAAATTCATCTTACCATTGTTGATTAACACATCGCCGCAACTTGCATCCAATCTTCCAAACTGTGGTAATACACCATAATTATTTCCACCCAGAACAATATCTTTTTTTCCGTCGTTGTTTACATCAACACATTGAATCGCATTCACAGAAGAAAATTGAATATTAGCGGGAAGTTGATGAATTGTAAAATTTCCCTTCCCGTCGTTGATGGCAATAACTGAAGAAAGATTGTTGATGGTTTTTACAGTTGATTTTTCAATCAATGCTTTTCCAAATAAATCATTCACATCTTGGTGACCAAATTCTTTGAACTTCAGGTTTTTCTTTTTGAGTGATGGCATTTGTTCTTCCAATTCTCTTTTCATGAAAACGGGCATGTCTTTACCATTGATGGTTCTGGTGATGATTTTTTCTGTAGTACCGTTATTGTCAAAATCATTCATGAACAATTTCAAAGGATTCTTTTCATTCGCTTTGAGGTAAAAATTCTCGCCGATATTGCCAAGTACTAAATCGTTATCCCCATCGCCATCCAAATCTGCAACAGACAATGATTCCCATAAACCACATTGATTGTTTAAAGTAGATTTTATTTCTTCGAATTGGCGATTGCCTTTGTAACTGAAGATTTTAGTACCCATCCATTCGCCGGTGATGATGAGTTCGCTTTTGTTATCGCCATTAATATCAGCCCATGTTGCAGCAGTAACCATTCCGGCTTTGCTGATGGGTTCATAATTGGCTGTGATTTCTGTAAAATATCCTTTGCCATCATTTTCAAAAACATAACTCAATGGCGTAGTACCATAATCTTGGGTGATGCATCTTCCACCCACAAACAAATCCATGTCACCATCGTTATCATAATCACAGGCTGCTGCCGTTCCAATGTTCATATTGTTGGCAGGAAATGAACGTTGCGATAATTCAAAATTCCCTTTACCATCGTTAACGAATAGACGATGCATAAGTTCATTGCTATAAGATTTCACATTGTTGCCACCCGAACCAATGAACAAATCCATATCACCATCTTTATCTGCATCGAAAAACAATACAGCGCCATCTTCAAATCCACTGAACCTGTCAATCGCAGGTGTTACTTTCTTCTCAAATCCTTTTGCAGTTTGAATGTATAGTTGTCCTGTTTTAGCATTAGTGCCGCCGATAAAAATATCTTCAAGTCCATCTCCATTAACATCCGCTTTGGCCAACTTCGGACCATCCTTCGACAACATGAATGGAATCAGTCTTTCATAATAATAATCAATTTGCTCATCTTCCTGATGAACATCAAAATTATTTTCCGCAGCAATCAATAAAGGCTTTTCTATTGAAATTGAAATTTCATTTTTGTTTTTGTCAGAGGTTGTTTGTGAAATCAGATGTAAAGTATCCAATGCCATTGTTGTAAAACGAGAAGTCGATTTATCAGGCCATGTAATCAACACCGAATCAATTTTATTTCTTTGTCCCAAGCCAATTACAGCTTTATAATCCATCGAAGATTGAAATCCTCTGCTTGGCATGATTTCACGACTGATGATATCTTTTCCTGAGAATAATTTAATGGTACTTCCAATCGCAAAATTATTTGGTTCATTTCCTTTCAATTGAAAACTGATGAAATGATTTTTATTTTTTTCGCGGCTTTTATTTTTATAAATGAAGGCCTCGCTGTTAACATTGTTAACCACTAAATCTAAATCTCCATCATTGTCTAAATCAGCGTATGCGGCACCGTTAGAGAAAGAAGGTTCCGTAAATCCCCAGTTCTCTCCTTCATCACTGAATTGTAAATTTCCTTTGTTGCGGAATGCTTTGTTGGGAACAGGATGAGAGGGCATTTTATTGATGATGGAATCGATCTCTGTTTTCTTTCCGGTGATAGCCATTTTTTGATTGACTTCGTCCGCAAAGAAATTGATAAAATCCTGATCGGTTACATCTTGGTAAATGCCGTTACAAACATAGATGTCATTGAAGCCATCATTATCCGCATCAAACATCAAAGCGCCCCAGCTCCAGTCACTAGCATGCACACCTGCATAATTTGAAATTTCACTAAAGCGGCCATTGCCTCGGTTTAGCTGCAATGCGTTCTGCATGAACTGTTGGTAAAAACCATTTTTAACTTTCAGATTATATACATCATAGTTGTCAAAGGTGGAAGTGGTACGCAAGCGATAATCATCATCGGGTAACATGTCTGTTGTAAAAATATCAGGCATGCCATCGTTGTTGATGTCTGCAATATCAGCGCCCATGCTTGCCAGTGAGGTGTGTTGTATCTGTTCCTCCATCACATCTTTGAATGTCCCGTTCTTTTGATTGATGTACAAATAGTCTCTTTCAAAAAAATCATTAGACACATAAATATCATCGTAATGGTCGCCATTTACATCTGCAATATTTACGCCTAAACCAAAGCCAATCAAACTTCCGTAAATACCTGCCTTTTCACTCACATCAGAAAAATGACCGTTATCGTTTTGCAACAATTTATCGCCACCACCTTTTAAAAAATCTTCTACTGGCCAGTTCTCAGCTCGCAATTCTCTTTTGTTGGCATAGTTTAATGTGTTTACAGGAATAAAACTATTATTGAGAATATAACAATCTAAATCGCCATCGTTATCATAATCGAAGAAGGCTGCGTGAGTGCAATAGCCACCTTTATTTTCCAAACCATATTTTGCAGTGCTGTCTGAGAAAGTAAGGTTATGGTTATTGATGTATAATTTATTTTCTGGTGCTTGTCTATCTACATATCCTGCATTACAAACATAAATATCCAACCACCCATCGTGATTGATGTCTACCATTACTACTCCAGTACTCCAATCTTTTTTATTGTGAAAGCCTGCTTTATCTGAAATATCTTCAAATGTAAAATTGCCTTTGTTGAGATAGAGTTTATTGCTTCCCATGTTGGCGGTGAAAAACACATCAGCCAATCCATCGTTATTGATATCACCGGTAGCTACACCGCCGCCGTTGTAGTAATTTCTATAACTGAAAATGTTGAAATCTTTGGAATTAGTAATGTCGTTACGGAAACGGATACCCGAAAATTGAGCATCTATTTTTTCAAACAAGCCGTCTTTATTTTCTTTGGTGGAATTGTTGCAAGAAAATAAAATAAAAAAGCCAATTGAATAAAGAAAAAAGTTTTTCATGCGAACGTAAGTTATGGAGAGAAATTGAGAGCGCAAAGGGGGAGGAGGTTTAAGAGTTTAATGGTTTAATTCGCTACGCTGGTTTGGTGTTCGATTTTTGATGTTTGGCGTTTGGTGTTTGGCGTTATATGTTGGGAGCTATTTATGAAGTCATCATACATTCAACATCTAGTAACTAACAAAGCCACGTGTTATTTTGTGTCTTAGATTTTTTGTGGCAAAAAGAAAAAACACAATCAAAGTCCCCCTTTGGGGGATTTAGGGGGCTTGGTCCTCTAAAAAAAATCAGGGCAACTATAAAGCTGCCCTGACAATAAACCATATAAAATGCTGAGAAAACTAATTCTTAGTATCCTGCGTTTTGAACCATGTTTGGATTCGCAGCCAATGAACGTGCAGGAATTGGATAAATCAGATATTTTGGATCTGAAGCATCTTTTTCTTGCCAAGCACCAAGGAATTTACCAAAACGAACAAGGTCTTGTCTTCTCCAACCTTCCCAATAAAACTCACGGCCTCTTTCATCCAATAAATTATCTAAAGTAACAGCAGTAGCAGCTGCAACTCCAGCTCTTGTTCTTACAGCGTTAACCAATGCAACAGCAGTCTGACCATTTGGATCAGTACCACCACGAAGAATAGCTTCTGCTTTCATTAACATGACATCAGCCAAACGGAAGTAAACGTAATCATTGTTTGAATTGTCTCCACTTGTATAATCAGGTGCATATTTCACAACACGGATACCTGTTACTTCAAGGTTAGAACCTGTTTCAACAGATTTTACTTCACGAGTGAAAGACAAAGGAGCACCAGTTCTGTCTGTCAAAGCAACACCGTTTTGATTGTATTGTTGACCTACCAACAAACCTACTTTCAAACCAGAAACATCAGTTACACCTGCGTAATCACCACCTCTTCTTGTATCTGTTGCATCGAATTTATCATAGAAATCAGAAAGGGTTGTGAAACCATTCCATCCACTAGGATTTTGATTGTAATGTAAAGTACAGAACCAACGGCTACGTACGTTACCACTTTTCACACCACCAACGTTTTCTGCAGTCCAGATGTTTTCTGTAGACAATACGTTATTTGTTGGAGCGAAATTATCAAAGAAATTAGTAGTTAATGAATAACCACCATTTGCCATGATATCATTAGCTAAAGTGATTACTTGGTTCATGTCAGCCGCTGCAAATGTTGGATTTTGTCTGTTTGCATATACAGCTTTGTTTAGATATACTTTCATCATCAAAACTTTAGCCGCATTTTTATTGGCTTTGTTTGCTGCTGAATTTGGCAAATCATTCATGATAGCCGTTAATTCAGAAAGAATATAATCTGCTGCTTCTGTTCCTTTTCTGATACCAGGAATTTCTCTTGGATCTCCAGTGTTAACTCTGTAAGGAACTTGGTCCCAACAATCCAAGATTGAATAATTGGCATAAGCTCTTAAGAATCTTGCTTCAGCAGCTTGCTGAGGCGTTGGATTGAAACGAAGTAAATCGGTAGCAGCGAAAACTACTTTACCTAAATCTGTGTATGTATCTGCAGCGAATGCATGAGTTGCATCCCACTGATGACGATGTAATACTCTCCAAACACCATTATCATCCCAGTCACCGGCTCTTGTGGGTCCGATACACTCGTCAGAACTGTGTTCTTGTAATGCCCACAATCTTGCTTGATCCTGGAACGGACCTAGCATCGCATCGTAGGTAGCTTGCAAAAGAGCAGAGGCATTGCCTGAACTGCTCGAGCCTGTGCTCACTTGTGATTCTGCAACCTGTCCGTTCAATTTCTCATCCAGTTTTGTACAACCGGCAAGAACAGAAAGACTAATCGCAGCTGCTAATATTCTTTTCATATTTATGGTTTTTATTTTAATTAAAATGAGAAATTAAATCCTAAAGTAACAGTTCTTGAACTTGG
>CANGEZ010000123.1 GCA_947452875.1 Chitinophagaceae bacterium | reverse complement strand
TAATTTATTCAATAAGATACTTACAATACGGTTTTGTACAGACGCACAAATATCATTCAGGTTGTTGTCGATAAATTTTTGTCTTTCTTCCGGTGAAACTGCAAAATCTTCTTTAAACACATTGCTGGTTCCGGCATTATTCAAAAAATACAAAATGGCTGTTTTCAATCCAGAGAAACTAAAATCCAATCCCTGAATTTGTGGTTCGGGAAACTTGAAACGATTGGCATCACCTAGTTTGGCATACTTATCTACAAGTGGGCCACCCGGATAAGGCAATCCCAACATTTTTGCAGTTTTATCAAAAGCTTCTCCTGCAGCATCGTCAATTGTTTCGCCGATAACTTTCATTTTTAACGGAGATTCGCACAAAACAATTTGTGTGTGTCCGCCACTGACAGTTAAACATAAAAAAGGAAATTCTGGCCTTGGCTCGTCAATTAAATTCGCCAGCACATGAGCCTGCATATGATGCACTGAAATCAAAGACACATTCAAAGCCAATGCCATAGATTTAGCGAATTGTCCGCCTACTAGTAATGAGCCAATTAACCCAGGCGATTGTGTAAATGCAATAGCGTTTATTTCATTTAAAGTAATACCTGCATTTTTAATAGCGACATCTACTACAGGAACAATATTTTGCATATGCGCCCTACTCGCGAGTTCAGGCACCACACCTCCGTATTGTTCATGAACTTTTTGAGTGGCAATTAAATTGGATAAGATAACGCCATCTCTGCATACAGCTGCAGAAGTTTCGTCGCAGGATGATTCTATGGCGAGGATGGTAGTGGACAATGTTTGTTGTTTTGTTAGCCCCCTCAATCCCCCAAAGGGGGAAGTTGTAGGCGGTTGTTATTTTGATGTTTGTTGTTATTTTAATATTTTTTGTTCAAAAAGTTCCAGAGGTTCAATTTGTTCAAAATGTTGAATTTTATTCAGAAACAAACTTGTTGAACTAATTGAATGTATCAAACTTATTGAACTAATTGAACTTTTTGAAACAGCTGTTCCCTAACTCCTAATCGCCTTCACCGGATCCATTTTTGCAGCACGTGATGCAGGTATGATTCCGGCAAGAACGCCGATTACCAAACAGATGATAAATGTTGTGGTAATCATCGGTGCTGATAAATGAACAGGAAACTCCAAAGGCCCTGATAATATCAATGTCAAAATATAAACCAAAAGCAAACCTATAGCTCCTCCCAAAATGCAGAGGATAGCCGCTTCCATCAAGAACTCTGCTAAAATGGTTTTGCGTTTGGCGCCAATGGCTTTTTTCAAACCTATGATGGGTGTTCTTTCTTTAACCGTCACGAACATGATATTCGCAATCCCAAACATACCAACAATCAAACTGATACCTCCGATTATAGAACCAACAATATTAATGGTTACAAATGAATCTGAAATTGCTTTACTAAAAGCTTCTACTGTATTCAGCGAAAAATTGTCTTCTTGCAAGGGACTCAACTTTCTAATTTGTCGCATGATACCACGAAGCTCCTGTGTTAATGCATCTGTCGTAACATCAGGCTTGCCTTTTACAATTAAAATAGGATTCGATTGTTCGGGATCAAACAACTGCTTAGCGTATTTATTATTGATCATGATACATTTATCATAATCCCAACCGATAAAACTTTTACCTTCTTTTTTAATGACACCAACAATGGTGATTTTTTTTCCTTTCACATCTACTTGTTTGCCTAAAGCCCTTTCAGCCGAACCAAACAAATCTTCTGCATTGGTAAATCCAATGATACCGTTATTTGTTCCATTGGTAAATTCGTTTGAAGAGAAATATCGACCTGTTTCAAATTGAATGGGCTGAATGCCAATCTGGTCTTCATTGATACAATACACTGTGCCATTTTCAATCACCTCGTCTTTATAAGAAATATTGGCCGTGGCTTGCATGAGATAAGTAGCTTCTCCGGTAAGTAACGATCGTTGTTTAATCAATGCCGCTTCCTCGTTTTTCATCACCGGTCTTGAACGATATTTCCAGAAAGGTTTATTAGGGCCACCGCTGTAATCCCACTTATCAATGTAAATGGTATTGCTGCCAAGGCTTTTGACTTCATCTTGAATATTTTGTTCCAGACTGTTAACTGTGGTAAGTACTCCAATAATGCAGAAAATCCCAAAGGCCACACCAGTCAAACTCAACCCGGTACGCAACTTATTCACCCTAAGCTCCTGAAAAGTAAGCCGAATTGAATTTTGAAATATGCTAAGCGATTTGAGCATGTGGCAAAAATAGGAGTTTGTGGTTTTTTAAATGATGTTTGTGGTTAGGATAAAAGTTTAATGAGTTCAACAGGTTTAAAAGGTTCAAAACGTTAGACGAAATAAGATCATTTTCAAATTAAAAAAAACTTTTTGAACTTATTGAACCTTTTCAACCTCTGAAACAGAACTTATTTCCCCCACCCAAACCAATCATTCCCATTCGCATACAACATCAAACTGAGTAGCAAAATCATACCTACAATTTGAGCATATTCAAGGAATTTCTCGCTTGGTTTTCTGCGGGTAATCATTTCAATTAATGTAAACAACACATGACCGCCATCCAAAGCTGGTATTGGCAATAAATTCATGAATGCTAAAACGATAGAGAAAAATGCAGTGATGGTCCAGAAATGTTCCCAATCCCAGCCGGTGCCCGAAAACACAGAGCCCATGGATTTGAAACCTCCAACTCCTTTATAAGCTCCGGTTGAAGGAGATAGGATTTTCTTAAACTGGTCGATATAAAAACTAAGCTCATCTCCTGCTCTTTTTATTCCGGCAGGAATGGCTGCGAAGAAACCATACTTCTTTTCTACATAATCGTACACACCCAAGCTATCAAATTGTTCTGGTTGATTTGGTGAACTGAAGCCAATTCTACTGTCTTCCGGCAATGTGGTGTTGATTAAAATGAAGCTGTCGTTACGACTCACTTTCAATACAATTGGAGCACCTTTTTTCATATCCATCATGACTTTTTCGTAATCATCTCTGTATTCTGTATTGAATGCATTTACACCCATGATACGGTCGCTTTTGCGAAGTCCGTTTTTGTAAGCAATAGATGTATCACTAATTGCCAATACCATTACGGGCACTCTTGGACTGATTAAAGGCTGTTCTGATTTCTTTCTTTTTTCAATGAGTTTGCCGATTAAATCAACAGGCATTTTTAAATTTTGCTGTTGTCCATTTCTGATAACGGTAACATTGCTGTCTACCAACAAAATCTTTTTAAGAATATCAGTGAATTCAACTACAGGCTTGCCATCAACGGCAATGATTTTGTCACCATTTTGAAAGCCTAAATCTTTGAATAATGGATCATTAAAAGCCACGCCATATTTTAATGAATCGGCTTTGATGTTCTTTTCGCCCCATACCATCAAAATCATGGAGTAAATAACAAATGCCAATAACACATTTACGATGATACCGCCAAGCATGATGATTAATCTTTGCCAAGCTGGTTTACTTCTGAATTCCCAATCTTGAGCAGGCTGCTTCAGTTGCTCTTTGTCCATGCTTTCATCAACCATACCTGCGATTTTCACATAACCTCCTAATGGAAGCCAACCAATACCATATTCAGTCTCGCCAATTTTCTTTTTAAAAATTGAAAAATAAGGATCGAAAAATAGATAGAATTTTTCAACGCGGCATTTGAACCATTTGGCGGTGATGTAATGTCCGAATTCGTGAAGGATAACTAAGATAGAAAGTGATAATAATAATTGTGCAGCTTTTAAACCCACACTCGACCAATCGATAGCTAATAAGTTCATTTTTATTTATTAATTCAAAATTTAAAAATCAAAAGTCAAAAATATTGGTATTATAATTTTATGAGAGAAGCAGCGAAATTTCGGGCCTCGCCATCACTGTCGAAATATTCCTGCAAGTTTGGCTTTGCAATGTACTTTACCGCATTCATGGTTTTTTCTACAACAGCCGTTATATCTAAGAAGCCGATTCTGTTTTTGAGGAATGCCCAAACTGCAATTTCATTGGCGGCATTTAAAACACATGCTTTATTTCCACCTGCTTGTAAGGCATCAATCGCCAAGCCCAGATTTCTGAAAGTCTTGTAATCAGGTTCTTCAAAACTTAGGTTGGGATATCTTCTGAAATCTAATCTTGGGAAATTATTTTGGAGTCGTTTAGGAAAACCAAGTGCATATTGAATGGGTAACTTCATATCGGGAAGTCCCATTTGAGCTTTAATACTTCCATCTTCAAACTGAACCATACTATGTATAACACTTTGAGGATGAATAACTACCTCAATTTGACTCGGATTTAAATTGAACAACCATTTGGCTTCTATCATTTCCAAACCTTTGTTCATCAACGTCGCAGAATCTATTGAAATCTTTGCGCCCATACTCCAATTGGGATGTTGTAACGCGTGATCTCTTTTTACATTTACGAGGAAGTTAGGTTTCTTTCCGAGGAAAGGGCCACCGCTTGCCGTAAGGATAATTTTCTCTATTGGGTTTCGCGATTCTCCAACCAAACATTGAAAAATGGCAGAATGTTCGCTATCGACTGGAATGATCGGCGCACGATGTTCTAGTGCTTTTTGCATTACAATATCACCGGCAACAACCAAGGTTTCTTTGTTCGCCAAAGCAATCACCTTTCCTTTTTCAACTGCTTTTAAAGTAGGTTTCAAACCTGCAAAACCAACAATGGCCGCAATCATAATATCATAAGAATCAAAATCAGCGACTTCTTCCAAAGCTTTTTCACCAGCAAAGACTTTCACGTCAGTGCCACTCAGCGCAGATTTCACTTTTTCATATTTGGAAACATCCCCAATCACCACCGCATTAGGCGAAAATTCAATCGATTGAGCAATGAGCATTTCGTCGTTGGTATGCGCAGTAAGCACCTCCACTTCAAAAATATCTTTGTTCTCTCTGATTACGTCAAGAGCCTGGGTTCCGATAGAACCTGTAGAACCAAATATCGCCACCTTTTTTTTAGGCGCTTCTGAAGCCATACGTACAATTTTTTAACTGATAAAAGTGCTGCAATTTAAACTAATATCCGTGTATGAATGAGAATATTTTGATAAAAGAAAACTTTAAAGAAGTTCAAAAGGTTCAATAAGCTCAAGTGGTTCAAATTGTTTCAAATGTTGCATTCAAAAGAAACCTATTAAACCTATTGAACTTATTGAACCTCATAAAACTTATTAATGCCTATGGCAACTTATTATACTCTCTAATATAGTGCTGCAATTTGAAAGTCAGATTCTCGCGTTTGCGATATTTGGCATTGATGTATTTCTCCTGATCTTCATCCTCAAGCATTGATTGATAAACTTCAGGATGATCTGACATCATTTTTTCGAGCTCTTTACTCTTACCGTTTTTGAGGGAAGCATCCAAATTTTCAATTTCACCATCTAATCCTTTTGAGGCGTAATCAAAATACCCGCCTTGTCCGCTCATGCCAAATAGCAATGTAAACGTACTGTCTTTATTAATTGTTCCGGAGCAATCTTTGGTTCTTACATATTGAGTAATTTTTCCGGCAATAATTATCAGAAATGCATCTTTTTCTGTTAACCGATATAATGTTCCGTAATTATCACAAAATCCCCAATATTCTGAGGCCAATTCTTTCACACTAACTTTATCTATAGTACCATTTTTATCGACTGTATAAGAAGCTTTACCCAATACTTCTGTTCTTCCTTTACTCAGCAAAATACCTTGAGCAGGATTGTTATTTACAAAATCCAAATAGGTTTTATAAAAATGATTGGAGCTAGCCTTGGTTACATTAGGACGTTCTGTCACCCCTTTGGAAGCAGCTACTTTATCCATGAATTTATCAAATCTTGGATCTGCCTTGGTGTCCTTTTGAGCAGTCGCATGAAATGAAATCAATGATACAACAGCGGTACAAATAAATAGAAAACTCAACTTTCTCATTTTTGATTTTTTATTATTGTTAATTAAAAAAAATAGCAAATAAAATAATCCCTCCTTCAGAAACTATTGGCTCAATTCCCCCTTTGGGGGATTTAGGGGGCTTACAAACAATACACATCTAACCCATCCGCAATCTTCCTATCATTCGACAATCTTGGTACTTTATTTTGCCCCCCAAGCTTTCCGATACTTTTCATATAATCCACAAATCCGTCTTTGCGAATAGATGTTATTTTCAAAGGCTGTAAAATATTACCCGAAATCAAATCATCGTAATAAACATTTTTCTTTCGGAGGTTATTATCAATCAGTAAGGCAAATGTATTTATTTCTTCAGGCTGTTCTTCAAATTCAATAAACCATTCGTGATAACTTTTCCCTTTATCCGAACTTACAAATGGAGCTACAGTAAATTCCGTGAGCTTTACTTTCATCTCATTGGCAGCGCCTAAAATCGCAGCTTCCACTTCTTCGCCGATAACATGCTCGCCAAAGGCAGATATGAAATGCTTGATTCTTCCACTCACTATAATTCGATATGGATCTGTAGAAACAAACTTAATAGTATCCCCAAT
>CANGEZ010000122.1 GCA_947452875.1 Chitinophagaceae bacterium | reverse complement strand
TAATTGCTGCCATTCCTTCTGTACCCGTTGAAAAACCCGTATACGACAGAAAAGGCTTACCCGTTTATTATTTCAATGGCGCAGGTTCGGGCTCTATCATTGGATTTATGGATAATGGAAATTTTAGAAAAGTAAGAAAAGAAGAATACCAGGAATTGATGGTGATGAAATATGCTCAAGACTTGCTTGAAAATGAAGATAAATTTAAAACATGGTTGAGAATTCAATATGGTGGATACTGTGTTGCAGTGAAATAGTTTTGGATATTGTTAAAAAAGGTTATTGTTAAAAACAATAGCCTTTTATTAGTGTAATAAATACAGATTGTAATTTATTTTTTTAACAGATTTCTTGTCACTTATTAGTGTGATGACCATACTAGGTATAAGCTTTTTGAAAACATAGATTGCATTTGTATTTATGGTATATGTTATACCATATAGAACATATTTTCTATGGTAATATTAAATCGTACCCATTATGAAATTTTTATTGGCAGTATTAATGTTGTGTGGGTGCGATTGTTACTCCCAATCTAAAAATATTATTGAAGAGAAAACAAAAGCACCTGATATAAAAGACAGCTTATTGATTTATTATAATGCCATTCAGGTTAATAAATTTTTTGAAAATAATAAATTATATAACAAGACTAAGACTAAGAAAATTGAAAATAAAACCGATATTTTTAATTCGTTGGAGATTGCCAGAAATATTTTTTTTAAGATTAGAAAAGATGTTTCACTCAAAAACACAAATGATCCTGATTATATAAAAATAAATCCTGGTTATTCGGATATTACTTATAAAGAGTATTATAAAAAAGTTGATGAATATAAATTTTACCAGCGTGAACTTGAAAATCAGATTATCAATGCTAATGCTCCAATGTCATTATTTGATAATCGTATTTGTCCTTTCATTGTAAATGAATACAAATGTGAAGAAAAGTCTAGTGTTTATTATGGTGATATCGTAAACATTCCAATGTACATTCCTGTTTTAGTGAAGCCTTTTTCAAAGTTATCTGATGAAGAAAAAATCTCAAGGGAATTAATTTTAAAAAAGGATGATCAATCGTTGTCAGCATCAGAAACTAAAAACGAAAAATCAAATATTTACATTGAGAACAAGTTTAGAAAAGGGAATGCAGTTTTTTATTTTAATAATGCGGGATCGGGATCTATAATTGGCTTTATGAATTCTGGCGTTTTCAGGAAAGTGAGGAAAGAAGAATACAAAGAATTCGTGGTGATGAAATATGCACAAGATTTTCTGGAGAATGAGGAGAGATTTAATAACTGGTTAAAAATTCGATATGGTGGGTATTGTGTGTATGTAAGGTAAAGAACCAAGAGACTTATTAAAGTTGTAAATTCTCATTTATTAAATTCTAAATAACTAAGTATAAAATTCTCTTCTTTTATCTCTCCTTGTAAAGTAACTTTTCTTATTGAATTACAAAACCCTTCTGTATCATGCGCATCTCCAAAATCATCAATACTGGCTCCTTCTACAAAATAGTTTTTTTCATTTATTCTTACCGCCAAAAAGCAGCCTTTCCCTTTCATATTTAGTTTACAGGAACCACAACTCGCTTCTGCTTGATAAAATGGACGACTGCTATCTCGTTTGTTTTTATATTTTATTTCCTGAGAAAAACAATGATTTACAAATAAGCTGATAAAAATGATAAGTAATGTTCTTTTAAACATTTTTTATTTTGTTTGATTAAATAATTGACGATACCTCTCGGCTTCTTTGATATTTCCTAATGCAGTGTATGTGTCTGCCAATACACCATAACTTTTCTTCAAGTTGGCATTTATAGCAAGTGCTTTATTTGCATATTCGATAGCTTGAATATAATTCTTGTTTAAATAAGATACCGCAGCTATATTCTGTATCACCAACAAATTTTGAGGTTCAATATCAAAAGCTTTTTTCAAACAATACAAAGCACTATCAAATTTTTGCATAGAAGAATAAATAGAAGCCATGTTGTTCAACAAGAAAGCATTATTGTTATTATAAGTCATGCTTTTTTGATAAGATGCCATCGCTTGTATATTGTCACCCATTTGGCTGTAATAAATTCCTTTCATGATGAAAAGATCGCCCAAATTCTTAACCGGTGTTTTTGCGTTGGGATCTATTTTTAGTGCCAATTCATAATACTGTTGTGCAGCGTCAAAGTCATGTTTGGCTTGATATAGAACCCCAAGATTATTTACCGGCATAATGTAATTTGAATCTAATTCAATCGCTTTTTTATATTTTAGAATAGCATTTGTAGTGTCACCAAGTTGAACATAACAAAGTCCGGAATTGTAATGTGATAATTTATTCTCAGGTAATATTTCCAGACTTTTATTAAAGTGAATTAATGATTGTTGGAGATAATTGTTCTTTTCAATCGGGTCTGTAGTTTCTTTTGATTGCGTTAAATATTCAGTTGCCAAACTGTATTGAGCGCGACTGCTATTAGGCGAACGCTCAACGCCTTTTTCAAATAACACCAAATTTGATTTCCAATCCGCGCTTCTATTTGATGATAATCCAGCAAAGACAATTAATATTAAAACAGCCAATCCTAAAAATATCGTTTTGTTTTTTCCTGAAAAATCATCAAGATTTATTTTTAGAACATTTGCAGAAAGCAAAATAAATCCTGTTGTAAAAGCAAATGAGGGCACAAATAAAAATCGTTCTCCAACTGTAGCACCGTTGATTAAAAATAAATTGTTCGTTGGTGACGAGCTGATGAAAAAGAACAGGATTAAAAATGAAAACAATGGTTGCTTTTTAAATTGAAGTATGGCATAAATAAAAAGCGCTCCGTAAATAATCAATCCCAACCATGCCGTTATGGAAGTCCAGTTTACCAGCGGAATTTGATTATATGAATAATCCCATGTTAAAGGCCATGGTACAAAAAGCAATCTGATATAATGAAATAGAATTACCGATTTGGTTGCTGTTGTTTGCCAAATACTTGTTGAAGCATTTAAAACATTTTCAAGAATAGCCAAACTATTGCTTTTTGTTGAAGTTCCTATTACATTATGTCTGATAATTAAAAATAGAAATGTCATCAAACTCAATGGGATCAATGCTTTTAAAGATGATTTGATTTCTTTTTTCTGAATCATCATCATACTCAGCGGAATGATTACCAAAAACGCAATGGCACTTTCTTTTGATAACAGAGATAAAAAATAAAGCAATGAACCCAATCCGATAAAAAGCCATGAATTATTTTTTTCAGAATCATCATTTAAGAAAAACCTCCAAGCCAAAAAACCAAAAAAAGCTGCCAACAATTCGTCCATACTTTTTACACTAGATACCACTTCGGTATGAATCGGATGGACCACAAACAGTAAAGCCATTAGAGCAATCCCATAAATATGAAAGCTGGAAAATAATTTTCGTAATAATTCAAAGACTACCAACACGACAAGTATGTATAAAAGCATATTTACAAAATGGGCAGCTGAAGGAGAATTATCAAACAAAGTTTTCTGAATGGCAAATACAGTAAGCGTTAACGGACGATAGGGCTGTACACCTGTTGTACCATCAAATTGATTTAGTGAACCTTTGGTAAATATGTCTGAAATACCATCCATTCCTTGTTGTACAGATTTGTGTTTCAAATAAAATAAATCATCATCAAGCGTGAATTGGAAATTTATAGATTGACCATACAACATGATCACAACAGCGACAAGAAACAATTTGATTAAAAAAATATTGGGAGATTTTTTTTCAACAACAACTTGGGATTTATTTGTTGCTGGTTTGATTTTAATTTTAGACATCAGTGTTGGTTTATGAATTTTCAGAAACAAAATAACAGGTCAACGTTGTATTATTCAAATTCTGTAGCAAAACTAAATCAATTGAATAAAGAACATGATTAATTTATAAATTTGATAGTTTTTTAAACCCATCGTTATGACATTAACCATCGAAACCCCTGCATTATTATTTTCAGCTACAACACTGATTTTGTTGGCTTACACCAACCGCTTTCTTACCATCGCTCAACTTATCAGAGAACTTAAAAAAACTTACAAGAAAGAAGAAAACAAAAGCATTTTGCTTGAAATCAAAAACCTGAATTTAAGACTTACGCTTATCCGTTATATGCAGTTGATGGGAGTGCTTTGCTTGTTTCTATCTGTATTTGCCATGATGTTGTTGTTTTTGGGAGAGCACGTTGTGGCGATCTATCTTTTTGGAGGTAGTATATTGAGTTTGTTGATTTCTTTAGGCATTTCATTTTGGGAAATCAGCATTTCAGTAAACGCGTTGAAATTGCATTTGGGGGATTTGATTGAAGAGTAGAGTTCTTTGAGAATGGCGACGGTCTCTGACCGGTGCCCTGCAGAACTTAAGGACTTAGTCCTTTTCTATATCAACACCAATTCCAACAACCCCTTTTCATTAGTATAATAATCAATCCCACTGCTATATTTATAATGCCAAGGCTCCCAAACCAATCCTGCTTTTACAGGATTATGATGAAGATAAGCCATCACAATTTCAAGTCTTCTTGGCGTGTTAAGTTCAATTGGATGATAATATTGTTTCCATAATTGAAAATATTTATTATTACTATTGGTTTTACCTGCAAACTCAAACATATTGACCATCCATACTTTTCTGCTTTCTCGCTTATTGTTAATCATGGATTCTATTATCTTCCGACAAGTATATTTTTTAATGTCTCTGACAAAATCAGCAATGTTGTTTTTTTTCGTGCTTACAATTAAATGAACGTGGTTCGTCATAATTACCCAGGCATGAAGTTCTATGCCTTTATTTTTTATACAAAAGTCTAAGCTCGTTACAAAGATGTCTTTATAAAGATCCCTTGTAAAAACATCAATCCAACCTACAATAGTAAAAGTTACAAAATGAGGATTTTCTTGATTACGAGGCTTGTATTTAGAAGACATTTTTTATTTCAAAAATGAAATAAAGCTTTAAAAAGACAAGGTGAAAAAGAACTAGTACACGAAAGAATAAAACTCTTAATTAGAGAGGTTTATAGTGGGTAAGGAAGGTGTTTATAGTAATTATTTTTCTAAATAAGCAGTTAGTATCAGGACAGAGTCCTTAAGATCTTATATGTCACCGGTGCCCTGCGGAACACCGGCGCCATTCTTTCATTATCTTTGACCTCAAATAATCACAATGCAAAAACTAAGTTTTCTTTTTTTATCGGTGATCATCATTTTCACTTCATGTGAAAAAAACACCAACAATTGTTCGCAGATAAAAGCTGCGAGAGCTTACTCTAATTCTCCTATATCAGTTGGTCAAACGCTGAAAATATGGACTGGGGAAATTGATGGAACAACTTATCAATGGTATGGACCTTATAACTTCACTAGTCAATACGCATCCGAAGAAATCACCAATGCACAGATGAATAACAGTGGCTGGTATTATCTTAATGTCAATTCCCTAGATGATAATAATTGTACCAAACGGGATAGTGTATACGTAGAAGTAAGATTATTGCAAGATACCGCTCCATGTACAATTACAGCAAACACCATCATGTACAATAACATGGCAGACCAAAGTTTCTCAGCAGTTTTTAAAAGAATAGAATCCACTTATTCATTGAAGTCTCTGTTCGCTTCATCATCAAATGGAGATGTAAATATCTATTTCGCACCACATTGGAGAGACATCGAACCTGCAGATGGCTTGTACACAACTTATAACTCTCCGTTATTCGACCCTGTTGATCCCATAGACAATAAAATTACCGTCACAACAATAACCAACGGCATTTACTGGGAAAGTTGGCCAAATCAACCCATATATGTATCACATGTGAACGGAAAATTGAGAGTTACATTTTGCAACCTGCAAATGAGCGGCAGTAATGGAACAAGCTTCACCACCCTTGCAGACGGAAATATCATCGAAAATCCATAATATCAACATCATGCATAAATTACTATTATCAATCGCTTTCTTGTTTTCAATTATCAATGTAAAAGCTCAAAAAGAAAAATATAACTTCCCCGAAGATTTCGGAAAAAAAGAAACCACCGTTCTTATCTCTCCCGGAGCCAAAGACAAAATCACAGAAAGCATGATAGAAGCTTTTGAAAAAGAATACAAAGGAAAATTTGAGGCCATAGATGACAAATATCCCAAATCATCAAAATATGATATTGCCAATTACAGGTATGTTTTTTACATCCTTGAACATGAAAATCCAGGTTATTGGGTAGGCAAAGATCGTTTCCCTCCCACTACTGATTATTTATTCGGGCTGATGGATAGGTTTACAGGAAAAACTTACGACCAGAATTTTTACAGTGGCAATTATAAGAAGGGTTCGAGGAATTATGCGGAAAATCTAGAAAAATTAAGGATAAAGAATAGTAATAGTGGTAATTAATTTATATTTGAAATCTTAAATACTAGAATAATGAGAAAATTATTGTCAGTTGCCTTATTCGCTTCTTTAACTGTTTTTTTATTCAGTTGCAAAAAAGACAAGATTGAAGATATC
>CANGEZ010000121.1 GCA_947452875.1 Chitinophagaceae bacterium | reverse complement strand
CTTCCAGCACTTTGTTGACGGTATTACCTTCAACATCTAATCGCTGGGTGAATGGATTCCAGAACTGAACATGTTCTGCTGCAATAGAAGCATCAAGGCTTGCTTCAACCTTTTTGGTTCCCTTGGATACACGCATGTAAATGGGTATTCTTAGGTTTTTTCTGTTAGGCTTTGCGATGTGTGGGTAGAACACAATTTTGAATGGTTTCATCTCTTTTTAATTTTAGGTGAAAAATTAATAAATAGGTGAACAAACAGGTGAAGCAAATTCCGACGATAAGTGTTAGTTGGCGAGATAAACCGAAGGTGCTTAAAAGCGAAAATCCTTGTAATCTTTTGATTTACAAGGATTTCGTTACTTAGTGAAGTTAGAGTTGTGACCGCGTTAGGATTCAAACCTAAAACCTTCTGATCCGTAGTCAGATGCTCTATTCAGTTGAGCTACGCAGCCAATTTTTTATATATTCTTTACCTGATCCCGCTTTTAAAAACTTCTCTCTTTTTCTTGCCTCTAGTCTGCTAGCGTATTCCTCAACAAAAAGTAGCTTCCAAGGCTTGTAAAATCGAGTTGAGGTCGTCATACCCTTATTATGTTGTGTGACTCTCAACTCAACATTTTC
Organism: Chitinophagaceae bacterium; assembly: GCA_947452875.1. Classification (GTDB taxonomy): domain Bacteria; phylum Bacteroidota; class Bacteroidia; order Chitinophagales; family Chitinophagaceae; genus Ferruginibacter. Next base: position 5,967 of record CANGEZ010000121.1, on the reverse strand, counting down.
AGACATGCCAACATAAAGTCGTCCGTCTTTCAAACTCTGTATCACATAAACCTTTACACTCATTTATATTCTCTTCTTCAGATGCTCCCTGCCTGCCGGCAGGCAGGTATTCAGTTGAGCTACGCAGCCATTTTTTCCTTTCGGAGGGCAAATATAGGCGATTATCTTTTTCTACCCAAACTAAACTCCTTCTAAAAAACTATTTTTAATCAAATCTACCACATCAACCATATTGCGTTTTTGTTCGAATAATTTCAATTGCTTTTCAGAACCAGTGCCGGTTTCGAGAATTTTATGTACGTGAGATATGGCGTTTTTGCTGCCTAAATGAGGCACCACGTCGTCGATAAAATCGAGTAATTCGTAAATCAAGGTTTTGGTATCAACTTCTTCTTCCTTTCCAAAATCTATCAGCTTTCCGGCAAGTCCATAACGACTGGCACGGAATTTATTTTCATTGATTAAAGCACGACCGTATTGAATGAAGTTCATGTTCTGATTGCGAAGTTTATACAACTTAGCACATATCGCCTGAAAGATTCCGGCAATGGCTATTGTTTCATGAACTGTCAATGGCATATCACAAATACGAAATTCAACGGTATTAAAAACAGGATGCACACGCAGATCCCACCATACTTTTTTGGCATTATCGATGCAATTGGTTTTGATTAATAGTTTGATGTAATTGTCGTAATCCTCAATGCTGTTGAATATATCGGGTATGCCTGTACGAGGAAATTTTTCAAACACTTTGGTGCGATATGAATGATAACCGGTTTCTCTTCCTTCCCAAAATGGAGAGTTAGTACTCAATGAAAATACATGCGGCAAAAAATATCTCGCCGAGTTCGCAATATGTATCGCCATCTCGCGAGTCTCCATGCCTACATGCACATGCAAACCGAAAATCAAATTGCTTCTAGCGGCATCTTGAAACTCATTTACGATCTCACTATAACGAGCATGATCCGTTATCAACTGCTTTTGCCAATGACTAAATGGATGTGTTCCACTCGCCCCTATTGACAATCCTAATGATGATGCGATTTCACTTATTTTCTTTCTGAGGTTTGCTACATCATGGTACGCTTCTTCCACATCTTTACAAATATCAGTCCCCACTTCCACCACAGCTTGATGCATCTCTGCTTTTACTTTTTCTTTAAACAACTGCTGACCTTCCTGTACAATTTTTTGTTCATGACTTTTAAGTTCACGACTTGCAGGATCAATGACCATGTATTCTTCTTCGATTCCTAAAGTGAATTGTTTGTATGAAATAGCAGACATAAAAAATGACTTATTGAATAATAAGTCATAAATATATTTTTTAAAGAGGAATAAAAAAAATCAGATAATGCCAAGGTTATATTATTGATACACCCTTACATAATCCACTTCCATTTTTTGAGGAAAAATAGCGTCGTCAATTCCGTATTTTCCGCCCCAGTTGCCGCCTACAGCAATATTCATCACTAGATGAAACTCTTTATCAAAAGGCCATGCTTTAAATCCGGTTTTATTATTGGCAAAGCTGTGGTATTTTTTATCATCTAAGTAAAATGAAATCTCATTTTCAGTCCATTCAATGGCGTATACGTGAAATGCGGTAGACAAGTCCTTTACCACAAGTGACTTCACTTTTTGAGTACCTTTCATGCCGTTGAAATCATCTGTATGAACAGTCCCGAACAATGAATCAGCCCAGTATCCGACATTTTCCATAATATCAATTTCTCCACTCAATGGCCAGATACCATATTCCCATTTAGTTGGCAACATCCATATCGCAGGCCACATGCCTCTTCCGGCAGGTAGTTTGGCTTTAATTTCAATTCTACCATATTTCCAGTCGCCTTTGTTTTTGGTAACCATTCTGGCTGACGTATATTTTGCACCATTGAAATCTTCTTTTAAAGCCTCAATGATGAGCACACCGTCTTTAACTCTAGCATTGTCGGTTCTGCTCGTTGTATAATACTGCAACTCGTTATTTCCCCAGCCACAAATCTGAGGGCAACCATTACCGTTATCATAACCCCATTTTGTAGTATCAGGCAATATTCCTTTTTGGTTGAATTCATCAGACCAAACTAGTTTCTTGAATGATTGCTGTGCCTGAACAGTTACTGTAGCACTTATCATAAAAAATGCCGCAATTGCTTTTCTGAAATTTAATCTTAGCATAATCTTTTTTTTGCATCGACATCTGATTTTTAAAATGTCGAACTCGTTATTATTTTGGTTAGCGATTTTGAAAAACAAAAGGAAAAAGTGGAGGTACTAACCTAGAAAAGAAAATACGATCCACTTAATCATGATTGCTTTTATGAGAAAACTACAACATTGAATAGCTGAAAACAGCCATCCAAAATCTTCAATTATTTTTTAATTACTTTTTTAGTAATGATTTTGTTATTCAATTTATTTTCTACAGAGATGAAATAAACCCCTGAAGGATATTTAGACATATTGATATCAATATTGGTAACACTGCTGGTGAAGCGTCCTAAGATTCTTCCTGCAGCATCTGTTAAGCGTATATCCAATGGTGTTAGTGTAACGTTTCTGATATACACATCAGACACAAAAGGATTAGGATACACCACAAGATTGTTCAATACATCATCAGGATTTCCTGGCACTGCATCTGCAACAAATTGCATGTCATCGAAATAATAAGTCTTTTCTCCTGCAGCTGCACCAGTTGTTCCATAATTGAAATAAATAGTTGCCTTATCATAATTGTAAGTCAAGTTTAACGCCGGTGTTCCGGTTACCTGATTAGCAAAATTGAATGCTAAAGTCTGCCATCCTGCAGCAGTTGAAACAGTAGCTTCAGTTTCTACATAATGAGTAGCATCTGTATGGTCTTCTAGTTTCAATCTAACAGGAATACCAGCTTCAGGAGCCCAAACCCTAACCGTAATATCTGTATTCACTGTACTGAATGGCACATGATTTACAAATCCTAATCCTGCAGCAGCAGTAATCACCGTTCCTGCATCTGCAGCAGCTGTAGCTGATTTCACCACTTTACCCACTTTATTAGAAGCATTTGTAGGATCGATTACAACTGAAGATTGTTCTGCTCCATTGAAACCTATCATACCATAATCAACACTAGCATTATCAAATGTCAATGGCAAATCCATTTGTGTCAATGTGATGTTTCCTGAATTGCCATACACCAATTTCACATCATCAAATAAGAAAGTGAAGTTCGCACTGCCATCTCCTACTGTTCCGTTTTCAAAAATGAAAACCAGTTTTTGATATTGATTGACAATATTGATATTGTTGAAATCAAAACTTAATTCTTCCCAAGTATTTGCAACTGTTGTGATGGCTTCTTTCTCAAAGTTGATAGCACCATCAGTTAAATTTTCAGCCTTCAATAAAACTTTCGCACCAACACGTGGAGAGAATACTTTCATTTTGAAAATTCTGTTTACAGAAAAATCAATTGGACTATTCATGATCAACAAGCTTCCACCCCAAGTCTGTCCAGGATTTTTAACCATTCTGGCAACTTTGGTGCTGGTGTTAATTCCATTAGGTTGAGGATTATCAATAACACTTGCAGAACCACCATCGAAATCAATAAATGAATAACTGATTGTTGTTGATTGGAAATCAAGTGGCAATTCTGGATATGCGATTAAGCCTCCACCAGTCGCGAATTTAACATCATCAAAATAATATGTTTGTTCTCCTGCTGTAGCACCTGAAGTACCGAAGTTGAAGAAGATACTTGCTTTATCATAGTTGTACGACAAATTCAATGCAGCCGTTCCTTGTGCAGGTTGAGCAAAATTGAATTCGAGAATTTGCCAGCCACTCGCAACTGTCACCATCGTTTCTGTTTCAACTGAATGCGTTGGTGTGGTATGATCTTCTACTTTTAATCTAACAGGAATATTTGCTTGTGGCGCCCATACTCTTACTGTCATTTTTGTATCATTTGCAGTAAATGGAATTCTTGAAGAGAAGCCTAATCCCGCTGCAGCTGTGATTGTAGTACCTGCCCAAACTTCTGCAGTAGCAGATTTGATAACTTTAGCTACTTTATTTGTTGCGTTTGTTGGGTCAGCAACAATTGAAGATTGCTCAGCACCACCAAATCCAATCAATCCATATTCAACAGTAGTTAAATCAAAATTAACCGGCAAGTTCATTTGTGTTAAGGTAGTTCCACCGCCACCACCACCGCCGGTAGTAGTTAATCTTACATCATCAAATAAGAAAGTAAAATTAGCAGAGCCATCTCCGATCGTACCGTTATCAAAAATGAAAACTAACTTTTGATATTGATTGGTGGTACTGATAGCTGAATAGTTGAAAGTCAAATCTTCCCAGGCATTAGCCGTTGTCGTTAGTACTTCTTTTTCGAAACTAATAGCTGCATCGGTCATGTTCTCCACTTTCAATAAAACTTTAGCCCCTACTCTTGGAGAATACACTTTCATTTTGAAAGTTCTGTTGGTAGAGAAATCAATTGGTGCATCTAATGCAATCCAACTTCCACCCCAAGGTTGACCAGGACTCTTCACCATCTTAGCTACTTTAGAAGAAGTGTTGATTCCTGAAGATTGAGGATTTGAAATAACTGTAGTACCGCCACCATCAAAATCATTAAATGTATAAGTAATAGTAGAAGATTGGAAATCCAAAGGCAACACTGGGTTTGTTGAACCACCGCCACCACCGCCGCCGGTAACAAATTCTAAGTCATCAAAATAATAAATCTTCTCTCCTGCTACAGCTCCAGTTGTTCCGAAGTTGAAGAAGATAGATACTTTATCATAGTTGTATGCAAGATTCAATGCTGAAGTTCCAGCTGCTTGATTCGCAAAATTAAATTCTAATGTTTGCCAGCCTGAAGCCATCGTAACGGTTGCTTCTGTTTCTACTGAATGTGTTCCATCACCATGTTCTTCTGCTTTCAAACGGACAGGGATACCCGCATTTGGAGACCATACTCTTACAGACATTTTTGTATTGCTAGCTGTAAATGGAATTCTTGTCGCAAAGCCCAATCCTGCAGCAGCTGTAACTGTTGTACCCGCCCATAATTCTGCAGCTGCTGTTTTGATAACTTTAGCTACTTTATTCGATGCATTGGTTGGATCAGCTACGATCGAAGATTGTTCTGCTCCACCAAATCCAATCAAACCATAATCTACTGTTGTCAAATCGAATGAAACAGGTAAATCCATTTGTACTAATGGACCACCACCGCCGCCAGTTACGAAAGTCACATCGTCAAAATAATATGTTTTCTCTCCTGCTACAGCTCCGGTAGTTCCGAAGTTGAAGAAGATAGATACTTTATCATAATTGTATGCAAGATTCAATGCTGAAGTTCCAGCTGCTTGATTCGCAAAATTAAATTCTAATGTTTGCCAGCCTGATGCCAAGGTAACTGTTGCTTCTGTTTCCACTGAATGTGTTCCATCACCATGTTCTTCTGCTTTCAAACGTACAGGGATACCCGCATTTGGAGACCATACTCTTACAGACATTTTTGTATTACTTGCTGTAAATGGAATTCTTGTCGCAAAGCCCAAACCTGCTGCAGCTGTAACTGTTGTACCCGCCCATAATTCTGCAGCTGCTGTTTTGATAACTTTAGCTACTTTATTTGAAGCATTGGTTGGATCAGCTACGATTGAAGATTGTTCTGCTCCACCAAAGCCAATCAAACCATAATCTACAGTTGTCAAATCAAAAGTCACAGGCAAGTTCATTTGTGTTAATGGACCACCACCGCCACCAGTTACAAATTGTACATCATCAAAATAGTAAGTCTTCTCTCCCGCTACAGCCCCGGTTGTTCCGAAGTTGAAGAAGATAGATACTTTATCATAATTGTATGCAAGATTCAATGCTGAAGTTCCAGCTGCTTGATTCGCAAAATTAAATTCTAATGTTTGCCAGCCTGATGCCAAGGTAACTGTTGCT
>CANGEZ010000120.1 GCA_947452875.1 Chitinophagaceae bacterium | reverse complement strand
TTGTATTAACATTGATCAGATTTTTAAAAGAAACTTTGTTGTTGTTATTGAACTGAATAGTTACGTTTGCCAAACCTCCCATTAGAATATCCTTGCTGTATTTATTGTTTTCGTAAGTCAACTCAACATCTCCATTATTGTTTGCAATAAACACGTTGTTGAACGGTGTAATCTTATTGGTGCTATTGTATGTAATGGCAAAAATGCCTGCAACTTTTTTTCCGAAAATTCTTGTATTGCCACCACCATGTAATTGCAATACAGCATTAAGTGGCGCATTGGTTGCAATTGGCGTCCAACTATTACGAAATTGTTTTCCATAAGCTGTTTTTTCATTCGAATTCAACTGGCTGAAGGCATAACGCAAAGGCAAATCTGTAGGCAAGGCTCTTGTTCCATCATCGATGCCGATAAAATCGAGTTTGCCACCATCTGCCTGAAGAAATGTTTTTCCTATTGTATTGCTATTGAAACCTGTTCCCAATTGAATATTGAAGAAGCTCGAAGAAGGTACATCTTTTGTTTGTACTTGAACCAAGCCACCAGCCCACTCTCCCGGCAATTCAGGAACGAATGTTTTGTTCATTACTATATTGTCAATCATGGCAGCAGGAAAAATATCAAAACTGAAAGTCTTTCTGTCCGGTTCTGTACTACTCAATAAAATTCCGTTTAGCATGGCTTGATTGTAACGATCGCTTAATCCTCTTACCACAAGATATTTCCCTTCTTGAACGGATGTACCAGGAACTCTTTTTAAAATTTCACCTGTATTTTTATCCGGACTTCTTTTAATGGCTTCGGCGCTGATAACTTGAGCAACAACAGAAGTGTTTTTTTGTAACGCAATCAGCGAATTGGTTGATTCTTTTCTTACAGAAGACCTTACTTCTACAGCAGTTTCAGTTTTTTTAGCTTGTTCCATTACAATATCAACAGATAAAGTTTGGTTGGCAACAGGCTGAACGTCATCTATAATTTTGGTTTTGTAACCTACAGCAGAGATTTTTAAAGTGTATTTTTTAGCAGCGTCCAGATTAACATTATATCTACCATCAACATCAGCAGCTATAGTTATATTTTTTTCCGGAATTTGAATGGTTACGGAGGCAATTCTAGAACCTGTGGAGGCATCAGTGATTTTTCCTTCGATTTTTCCAGTTTGAGAGAATGAGAATAATGTATGTAGCAATAATGCCACGCTTAGCAAATAGCGTTTCATGCGTTCCTTAAGTTTGACGCAAAGTGACTACTTAAATATTAATGGAATGTAAACTAAACGTTATGTAAATATTACCTTAATGTTACTAAATTGTTAAGCGATTTAAAAATATCAACTTCACAATCTTCTAAAAATCAATGCCATTCTGAATTACAGCTAAAATTAAACATTTTTTATTCCGAAAGAGATGCCATTTTGATTGTTAAGAAACTGACATAAAAAAGGCTTTATATGAATAAAATAGAGTTTCTTAGCGGAGTTTTTGAATTTTGAATTGTTCATCAAAAATTAATAGATGAAAAATTGAGCCAAAAACTAAAATTCTATTTTTGCATAAAATATTACGACCATGGCATTCAACACAATTCTAAAGATTTTTCTTCCCAAAGACAGGGTATTTTACCAACTATTTGAAAATGTATCGGAAGTACTTGTAAAAATGGGTGCAAAATTGAAAGAAGTAGTCAGTGAACCAGATTTTGAACAGCGTGTAAAACTGATTAAAGAAGTTGAAGACATGGAGCATATCAACGACGATTATACCCACCAGATATTTACTGAATTGGGTAAAAATTTCATTACTCCATTTGACAGAGAAGATATTCACTATCTAGCTAATTCTTTGGATGACATTGCAGATTATATTTATGCTTCTGCCAAAAAGATAAATTTTTATCATGTTGATCCAAATGATATTGGCATTCAAAAAATGGCCGATTTAATTGCATTGGGTTGTATTCAGGTACACAAGGCCGTTACTGAGTTGCGTAATATGAAAAACATGCGTCAAATCACGGATGCATTAGTTGCCATCAATAGCATTGAAAACCAGGGAGATGATATTTTTGACATGAGCATTGAAAGACTTTTCGCTACAGAACCTGATGCAAAAGAAGTGATCAAGAAAAGAGAAATTTATCAGATTATGGAAATCGTAACTGATAAATGTGAAGATGCTGCAAATGTGATTGAATCTATTATCATCAAGTACGCGTAATCTTAATTCAGGATTTACAATTTAAGAGTATCTGCCAAAATTAATTTATGAGTTTTCTTATCGTCATTATTGCTTTAGCGCTTCTGTTTGATTATATCAACGGATTTCATGATGCAGCTAATTCTATCGCAACTGTTGTTTCAACAAAAGTATTAACTCCAGGTCAAGCTGTTGTTTGGGCTGCGTTATTCAATTTTGTTGCTTATTTTATTTTCAAAGACCATGGTGTTGCCAACACTATAGCCAAAACAGTTAAGCCTGAAATTGTTTCTGGACATGAAATGCTTTTAGTCATTTTTTCAGGATTGTTATCAGCCATATTTTGGAATTTATTTACCTGGTGGTTTGGTATTCCTTCATCTTCATCACACGCATTGATTGGTGCATTTGCTGGTGCTGCTATTGCTTATCGTGGGTTTGCGGCTATCAACTCTGAACCTATTTTAAAAACGATTTCTTTTATACTGCTGGCACCAATTATCGGTATGATTATCGCGTTCATCATATCACTTTGGTTTATTCATTCATTTAAGAAAGGATGGATGCCAAAAATTATTGCCTTATTGGTTTTTATTGGCGTGTTTCTGTTTTTGAGAAATAATCTGGTTACAGATCCTTCAAAACTTAAAACTCATTTTTCCAGTTATCCAATGAAAATTATTTTCACAGCTTCCAATTTTAAATGGTTGTTGCTATCCAGTATACTTGTGATTATGGCTAGTTTTACCTTGTTTTTGAATGGACTCAATGCCCATAATGCCAATGCATGGTTTAAGAGATTACAACTTGTTTCATCTGCTGCTTTTAGTATTGGTCATGGTGGTAATGATGCCCAAAAAGTAATGGGTATTATTATGGCCGCATTAATTGCCTATAACCCGAGTGTTTACAGTCTTGATCATATGGTTTGGTGGGTTCCACTGGCTTGTTATGCAGCCATTGCTTTAGGAACTATGAGTGGTGGTTGGAAAATTGTAAAAACAATGGGAACCAAAATCACCAAAGTAACACCATTTGAAGGTGTTGCCGCTGAAACAGCAGGTGCCATTACTTTGTTTTTAACCGAAGCCATGAAAATACCTGTAAGTACTACACATACCATTACAGGTTCTATTATTGGTGTAGGAGCTACCAAGAGATTGTCTGCGGTAAGATGGGGCGTTACGGTTAATCTTTTGTGGGCATGGATTCTTACCATTCCAATCAGTGGTTTACTGGCAGCTTTGTTTTATGTGATCGTTCATTATTTTTACCCTCACTTGTAAAAATATACCTATAAAGTTTCAGCTTCATCATTGTTTTTTACTTTCTTTGCGGGAGGAGAAAATTTTATTAAAGAAATCACTCTGATTGCATTTCTTTCCAGCTCTAATAAAGTCATTTAACTAATGAAAAAAATTCTGGTTACCGGTGGTTGCGGTTATATTGGCTCTCACACTATTGTGGACCTGGTTCAACATGGCTATGAAGTTATTTCAGCTGATAATAATAGTCGTAGCAATCTGGAAATTTTAGAAGGTGTTGAAAAAATTATCGGAAGGAAAATAAAAAATTATCACGTAGATCTTTGCATATTTGATGACGCGCATGCTATCTTTCAGGAAAATCCAGATATCATCGGTATCATCCATTTTGCCGCTTACAAGGCCGTGGGAGAATCTGTTGAAAATCCACTTCTTTATTATTATAACAACCTGAATTCTTTAATTAATATCCTTCGTTGTTGTGAAGAATTTGGAGTGCCTAATTTTGTGTTTTCTTCTTCATGTACGGTTTATGGCAATCCGGATAGCAGTCCGGTTACAGAAGAATCCCCAATGAAAAAAGCGGAATCTCCTTATGGTTCTACCAAGCAAATGGGAGAAGAAATTGTACAACAAACGGCTAATAGCAATCACATTCAATCTATCTTATTAAGGTATTTCAATCCAGTTGGAGCGCATCCTTCAGGAGAAATCGGTGAAATCCCTATAGGCAGACCTGCAAATCTTGTGCCTGCCATCACCCAAACCGCAATTGGCAAACTGTCTCAAATGCAAGTTTACGGCAACGATTATCCGACAAGAGATGGTTCTTGTGTAAGAGATTACATTCATGTATCCGATATCGCTCACGCACACACGCTAGCATTGGATTTTCTTATCGCGGAAAAAAACAAAACCAATTGCGAGATATTCAATCTGGGTACCGGTAACGGATACACAGTACTTGAGGTCATCAACACATTTGAAAAAGTTAGTGCACAAAAATTAAATTATACTATTTCAGGACGCAGAGCAGGAGACATCATCGGCATTTATGCAAACAACGAAAAAGCAAAACAGGTTTTAGGTTGGAATCCTGCATACAACCTTGAAGACATGATGCTTACTGCTTGGAATTGGGAAAAAAAATTAGCCAACAATACATCCAAATAATTTATCAATATGCTTTCATCAATACAATCATCAGGAAATAAAGATACCAGAAGCGGATTCGGAGACGGCATCCTAGAAGCTGCAAGAGAAAATGAAAATATTATCGCCTTAACAGCAGATTTGGCCGGTTCCTTAAAACTCAATGGCTTCATTAAAGAATTTCCTGAAAGGTTTATCCAGTGCGGTATTGCAGAAGCGAACATGATTGGTGTTGCTGCAGGATTAACCATTGGTGGTAAAATTCCTTTCACAACCACATTCGCTAATTTTTCTACCGGGAGAGTTTACGATCAAATCAGACAAAGTGTTGTATATAGCGGAAAAAATGTAAAAATTTGTGCTTCTCATGCAGGTCTTACCTTGGGAGAAGACGGCGCTACTCATCAAATTCTTGAAGATATTGGCATGATGAAAATGCTTCCTGGAATGACCGTAATTGTTCCTGCTGATTATAATCAAACCAAAGCAGCAACAAAAGCAATTGCCAAATTCGAAGGACCTGTTTATCTCCGTTTTGGACGTCCGGTATGGCCTATATTCACAAAAGAAGAAGATTTTGTTATCGGAAAAGCACAAGTTTTAAGCGAAGGAAATGATGTTTCCATTTTTGCCTGTGGTCATATGGTATGGCTTGCTGTAGAAGCAGCCAGAATTCTTGAAGCTAAAGGTATTACAGCAGATGTGATTAATATTCATACTATCAAACCCATCGATAAAGAAGCCGTGTTGAAATCCATTCAAAAAACCGGATGTGCAGTTTCGGCTGAAGAGCACAATATCATCGGCGGATTGGGAGATTCGATTGCCCAAATTGCAGCCACAGCATGTCCTGTACCTCAGGAATTTATTGGCACAAAAGATACTTTTGGCGAAAGCGGAAAACCTGCAGAATTATTGGTGAAATACGGATTGGATGCTGCGAATATAGCGGCGGCGGCTGAACGTGCGATGGGGAGGAAAAAGTAGGGGGATAGGCTAGATAAGCTGGATAGGCTGGATAATGGATTTTTAGATACTTAAACCCTATGCATAAATCATAGTCTGAAGCGGGCTTTATTTATTTTTCCTTATGGCTATATTTCCAGATGATAACGAATTGGTTTTTCAGTTTAAGAATGCTACTAATAAGGAAGTACCCTTTACTCAAATCATCAAAAAATATCAAGAAAAACTATATTGGCATATCAGAAGAATGGTCGTTGACCATGAAGATGCCAATGACGTACTTCAAAATATGTTTATCAAAGTGTGGAAGTACTTAGATAGTTTCAGAGAAGATTCGCAGTTATATACTTGGCTTTACAGAATTGCCACAAATGAATGTCTTACATTTCTCGAACAACAGAAAAAAAGAAGAGCCATTTCTCTGAATGATGATGAAGGTATCATGATCAACAAAATTCAAGCAGATAAATATTTCGATCCCAATAAATTGGAATGGAAGTTGCAGATAGCCATGCAAAGATTACCCGAAAAACAAAGGATTGTTTTCAATTTGAGATATTATGATGAAATGCCTTACCAAGAAATGAGCAAGGTATTGCAAACCAGTGAAGGCGCACTCAAAGCAAGTTATCATCATGCGGTAAAAAAAATTGAGGACTATATTTTAAATCATTAAACATAAAACTTAAAGGTAAGTCTATAGAAACCATGCGAAAAAATCAGGAAATACAAAAAGAACTAGATGAATTGAGTCCCGAACTCGCAAAAATTGCGTTTACCCATGTTTATAAGGCACCTGAAGGATATTTTGAAGAAATGCCAATTTCCTTATTGAAAAACATTGAAGACGCTCCCACAAATGAAATCCCTGAAGACTATTTTGAAACATTACCCAATAGGATATTATCGAAAATCAACACGGCTTCTTCGGTTGTGTCAATACAAAAAAACTTCTTTTATTTAAAAATCGCAGCTGCGGCAGTTGTTATTGGAATTTTGGGATTAGGAATTGTTTATTTTCTGAATCATCAAAAAACTGAAACACCTCCTGCTTATGTCAAAAACATTGAA
>CANGEZ010000119.1 GCA_947452875.1 Chitinophagaceae bacterium | reverse complement strand
ATCAATTCATCCAAAGCTTTTTCGGAAGTTTCTCCAACATTGAAATCGCCATCAGTTGCAAGGATTACCCTGTTGGTTCCTCCTTTAATGAATTTTGATTTAGCCACCTGGTATGCAACACGAATGGCTGATTCGCCTGGAGTATCTCCTTCTGCTTCTAGATCTTCGATTGATTTCAGAATTTTTTCTTTCTCTGCTCCTGAAGTAGGTGATAACCAAACTTGAACAAAACCTCCGTAAGTAACAATTGAAATTGTATCAACAGGTCTTAAGTTTTTTACAAACAGTTGAAACGCAGCTTTCAATAAAGGTAAACGGTTGGGCATATCCATACTTCCGGATACATCAATTAAAAAAACAAAATTTCCTGGAGGCACTTTATCTAAGTCGAGTTTTTTAGCACTCACGTTTACGTATAGCAGCTGTTCTTTGTTGTTCCAAGGGCAATTGGTAAGCTGTGATTCTACAGCAAACAAACTATCGCCATGAGGTTGTTTATAATTTAAATTAAAATAATTGATGAGCTCTTCGGTTCTTATGGCGTCGGGGGGAACAAGACTGTTCATATTTAAAAACCTTCTTACATTGCTATAAGAAGCCTTATTAACATTGAGTGAAAATCCTGTGGCAGGATACAAAGCAGATTCTACATATTCATTTTCGACAAGTTGAAAATAAGTCTCATCACCTGCAAACCATTGTCGAAATGATGACTGACTCAAATCTTTAGTCATAGAAATCAACTTAGGCTGGTTTTTACTCACCGCATCTGCCGTTAATTTCAAAATGATTTTTTGCCATTGGTCAGTTTTTACCCTTACTGTAGTTTTTTCATACCCATCAAGAGTAATGGTCAATGAATCATAAAGTACTTTTTCATTGATTCCGAAATCGCCCGCAGAAGCTCCGCTGGTAAATAAAGTGCGTGAAGAATGTACGAAAATCTTTGCGTTAGGGAGTGGCTTGTTTTTCTCGTCTTTGATTTCACCTCTAAGATAGTACTGCCCTATAGCAACATTTGCTATCACTGAAAAAAATGAATATAGAAAGAGTCTTTTCAAGGAATAGGGGATTACACTCTCCCAATTTAATATTTTATTCTGAAAAAAATAAAAATAATCTCAACAAATTACTCGGCCAATTGAAAAATCTCCCTGAGATTTCTTCCCAAACCATCATAATCAAGTCCGTAACCAACTACAAACTTGTTGGGGATGCTGAAGCCAACGTAATCTATTGTTAGTGGGTATTTCAGTGCTTCCGGTTTGTGCAACAATGTAGCTATCTTCAAAGATGAGGGATGTTGATCCATTATTTGTGGAAGAAAATCGTGTAAAGTTTTTCCGGTATCAACGATATCTTCAATGACAATAACATCTCTGTCTTTCAAACTCACATCCAAACCAATTGAAGTAACCACATTGCCTGTACTTTTTACACCTTGATAAGAAGCCAACTTGATAAAACAAACTTGTGCTTCAATGTCGAGTTCTTTAAATAAGTCTGATGCAAACATGAATGAACCATTAAGTATGGCTATGAACAAAGGCGTTTTTCCTTTATAATCAGTATTGATTTCCTGAGCAATTCTTTTTATCTGTTCATTAATCGCTGATTCAGAAAGAAAAGTAGCAAATGTTTTATCGTGTACTTTAATTGTTGACATATTTGTTATTTTGAAATAATTAATTGTTGCCCGATTTTTAATTTATTAGATGTTAAGCCATTTATTTCCTTTAAATCCGAAACGTTCATCTTGTATTTTTTTGCAATGGTAGCAAGGCTTTCACCGTTTTTAACTTTATGAATTTTTACTTTTGTTTTAACCTCTTTTTTATCTTTCTTAGATGAGGTCAAATCTTTTTTACTTTTCTTATTATTTGAATTTTCAACTACTTCATCGGGCTCAACATATTCTTCCTTGATGATAACGCCAGACCTTAAAGACAAAATACTTCCTGGTCTAATTTTATCAGTTTCATTCAAACCATTGTAAGCCAATAATGAGCTTAACTGCAAACCATTTGACTGAGCAATATCGTATAAAGATTCGTCACCTTTTACTTTGTATTTCTCTTGAAGTCCTTCTGTTCTTTTCCTTTCAAGATAAAGCCAAACTGAATTATCGAGAATACCATCAATAATCAAATCATTATAATCCAGAAGATTTGTCAATGGAATATTGTAATGAGATGCGATAGCCAATAAAGACATGCCACTCTCTGCATAAACCGCTTTGAGTCCATTATAAGTTTTAGATTTAAGTTTAGAAGGCTCTATAATTTCTTCGATCTTCTTTATGGATTTATCAACAAAAGTAAATTTGGATTTAGTTGTCTCTAGTTGATAAATGCTATAATCAGGAATCTGGTTTAATGTTTGTTCTGTAATATCATTTAAGCCGTTATCTTCAATGGTTTTGATTAATATTTCAGGATATCTGGGATTGGTAGCATAACCTGCTTGTTTCAAACCATATGCCCAACCTTTGTAATCCATGGGATCCAAGCTAAATAAAAAAGCATAGTGCGCTCTCGTTCTTAAAAAATCACTATGGTCGCGATAGCTGAAAATGGCACTATCGTATTTTCTGAAACATTCACCATTCTCATCATCATCATGATATACAGACTCGCCAGTCCATTCAGCTTTACACTTGATACCAAAATGATTGTTTGATTTTTTCACCAAATCACTATTGCCACTTTCAGTTTCTAAAACGCCCTGAGCCAAGGTTATAGCCGCAGGAACACCGGCACGCAACATCTCTGCAACAGCAAGATTTTTGTAGGTATCAATATAAGCCTTTGTAGTAATTTTTTGAGCAAAGACTATATTGAACAAAACACAATAAAAAAAGGTAACGGCTATATGCTTCACCAATTATTTTTTTCTGATTAAGGTTATTCCATCTCTAATCGTAAGCATCACTTTTTCTGTTCTTTCATCCCTACTTACATGTTCATTAAAAGCGTGAATAGCTTTTGGGTTCTTGCCTGTCATTTCATCATTCAACACCTGACCATGAAACAATACATTATCTGCCAAAATCCAACCACCGCTTTTAACTCGCGGCAAAGTTAATTCGTAATAGTCAATATAACTCACTTTATCAGCATCTATAAAAACCAAATCCCATGACTCGTTAAGCGAAGGAATGATTTCTGTTGCATTTCCAATATGCAATTTTATTTTTTCTTTCAATTCGGATTTATTAAAAAAACGAATAGCCGTTTGTGCATCTTCTTCCCGCAATTCAATGGTATGCAATGTGCCATTTTGAGCAAGACCTTTAGCCAAACACAAAGCGCTAAATCCTGTAAAAGTGCCTATTTCCAATACTCTTGAGGGTTTTATCATAATTGATATCATTTCAAGAAGCTTGCCTTGAACGGCTCCACTCAACATGTGAGATTTAGGATGTGTAGCCACGGTGAAGTCTACAATTTCTTTTAATAAATCATCAAGTTTATCTGAATATTTATCCGCATATTGCTCTGCAAGTGGATCGATGAAATTCATAAAAGTATTTATTGTGCAGTGGATTTTTTTGAAATGATTAACAAGCCCATGAAAGTTAACATTCCATTGATTAGAATGAGCTCGTTGCCAATTTTATAACCATTGAAAAGAGATGTACTCAAATCAGATAAGCCCAATGAAACATGCAATTTCTTTTCATACCATTCGGGGCTACTCAGCATATCCATTCCCATTGCCAACAACGGCGCTATAATACAAACAGTCCAAATTAAATTATTATTCAGTGATCTTTTGGTTAGTATTCCAAATGCAAATAAACCAAGCAATGGACCATAAGTAACCCCCGCAAATTTTAATATGAAATCGATGATTAATTTATCGTTTACCGCTTTAAAAATAAGCACCATCAGAAAAAACAATACTGCGAAACTAACATGTACTTTCATTCTTGTTTTCTTTTTGGAAACCTCGTCAGCTGAAGATTTTTGAATACCAAGAATATCCAAACAGAAGCAAGAGGTGAGTGAAGTAATGGCACCATCAACACTTGGAAATAACGCAGAAATCAATGCCACAATAAAAAGAATTCCAATTGAACCACTGAAAGCATCACTCAAAGCAATAGTTGGAAATAAATCATCAGGAGCTGCAGTGATATTCATTTTCTTGGCATACAAGTAAAGAATGCCTCCTAGAAATAAAAACAGAAAATTCACCAGCATCAATACCGCTGTAAAACTCATCATGTTTTTTTGAGAATCTTTTACATTACCCACGCTGATATTTTTTTGCATCATTTCTTGATCTAGTCCGGTCATGGCAATGGCAATGAACATGCCACCCAAAATATGTTTCATAAAGAAAGAACCTGCCTTTACATCTGTATTGAAAATCTTTGTATAACCGTTATCACCCATCATTTGCAATGCGCCTGAAAAATCAGTGCCTAAAGTTTTGATGATAACAAAAATACAAACCACCAAGCCCAATAGCATTCCTGTAGTTTGTAAGGTATCTGTGTAAATGATTGTTTTTACTCCGCCTTCAAAAGTGTACAATAAAATCATCAGCAGAATTACGAAAGTGGTGGCCACAAAAGGAATACCGAGTTTGTTTAAAATGAAAATCTGCAACACATTAATCACCAAATACAATCTTGCAGTAGCACCTACCACTCTGGATAAAATAAAAAAGCTGGCACCTACTTTATGTGCATTGACACCAAATCGAGTTTCGAGATAAGTGTAAATACTGGTAAGATTCATTTTATAATAAAGAGGCAACAGAACGAAGGCAATAACAATATATCCGAGAAGATACCCTAACACCACTTGAAAATAAAAGAAATTACCCGTCCCTACTCCACCCGGTACACTTACAAAAGTGACACCGCTCAATGAAGTGCCAATCATTCCAAAAGCCACCAGCATCCAGTTGCTTTTTTTATTTCCTATGAAAAAAGATTCGTTGTTTGAACCTCTTGAAGTATACCAAGCTACAGTTAGTAACAATAAAAAATACCCGATGACAAATGCAAACAGGACAGCTGGAGACATAATTGAATTTATTTTTATGGGGTTACAGTAATAATTTTTGAAGATAAACAAAATTGTATTCCCTTTGCGACAAATACGCTAAAAATGTCAATAAAATCAATGGCTGTTTTCTGTGGTAGTCAAACCGGAAGCGAAACTATTTTTACCACACATACTAATCAAATAGGAAAAATTCTTGCAGATAAAAATATCAACATCGTGTATGGTGGCGCCGATCGTGGATTGATGGCTGTTGTGGCAAATGCAGGACTTGAGGCCAACGGAACTGTCATTGGCGTGCTTCCTCAATTGCTTCGTGAAATTGAATTACAACACAAAGGACTCACCGAACTACATGTAGTGGATACGATGCACACACGAAAGCAAATGCTGTTCAATAAATGTGATGCTGCCATTATTTTACCTGGAGGTTTCGGCACTTTGGATGAACTATTTGAAATGCTCACATGGAACCAATTGAAAATTCACGAAAAGAAAATCTTCATTTTAAACAGCAATGGATTTTACGATCATCTCATCTCTCACATACACAAAATGCATGAAGCGAAATTCTTGTACTTCCATCCGGATGAAATTATTACCATCATCAACGAACCTGAAAATCTGGAGCAATTTCTATAATCACCTCCTTTTGCCTTGAAACAAAGCAATGTTGTAACCAGCTCTGAAAATAGGAAAGGAACGGTTAAAGTTATCTCTATATGGTGAGTGAGGAGTAAATGGGACTGTTGTGTTTGAATTTGAATATGTCTCAGTTGCTTTCCCAAAACCATCAGCAACATCCCACAAGACAGAAAAATAATAATATGACTTTTGATAAGGAAAATCTTTGCCATTTGAAATTCCTGCACCTACTAAAAAACTTCTTACATCAAATTTATATTTCACAAACCCTCCCGAATTATAACCAGTTGGCAAATATTTAGATCTGAGAAAATTATATTCAAGTTGGCCTTGTGCAAATAAGAACTTGACTGGAAATATTCTAACGAAAGCACCTGGTCCATATGAAGTGGATCTGAATTTATCAAAAGATCCAGGACCTGAAACTTCACGTTCAGACTGATAGTTAATCCCAGTGTTGATAGCAACATCAAAGAACTTATTGAAACTATAGCCAATAAAGGGACTTATTCCCATAGCTGTAATTTGATTACCAAAAGTTGCATTCAAAGTTCCCCCTGTAAATATATTTTCTTTTTTGAAAAACTTTTCATTGTCCTCATCTTGTGAGAAGGCTGAAAATGAGAGACTAACAGTCACTAATAACGCTATTGTTAATTTTAGTTTCATATTGTACTATTTAAATATTTTTTCTGCGTTGAGAATATTATTAGGATCAAATACCTTTTTAATATTTTTCATCAGTTCCATACTCACATCGTTAAAGGCAATGTCCATATATTCTTTTTGTATTAAACCGATTCCGTGTTCACCACTGATGGTGCCTCCTAAAGATTTTACCAAAGTGAATAGTGCTTTCAAAGCAGGAATCACATCAGGATTATTCAGACTGTAAATACTGCCTTCTTTTTTAATCCTGATGTGCAAGTTACCATCACCTGCGTGACCGTAACAAACCGCATGAAAATCATATTGTTTGCCCAATGCTTTCACACCTCTGATTAAAGCAGGCAATTCAGCTCTGGGAACCACTGTAT
>CANGEZ010000118.1 GCA_947452875.1 Chitinophagaceae bacterium | reverse complement strand
GCTTCAAAGCAAATGAACAAAAAAATGAATGAGTTTAAACAGCAGATGCAACAAAACCAACAACATCAACCTACGTCAACAACTAGTAGACCTCAAACTTCAAAGCCTGGTTTGGAAGATGATTATATTGACTACGAAGAAATTAAGTAACAAGTAAACCCATTCTAGGGT
This sequence comes from Chitinophagaceae bacterium, assembly GCA_947452875.1. GTDB lineage: Bacteria > Bacteroidota > Bacteroidia > Chitinophagales > Chitinophagaceae > Ferruginibacter. The sequence goes on along the minus strand of CANGEZ010000118.1, from coordinate 6,536 downwards.
ATGAAAAGTCACGCACTTCCCTGTTAATTTTTCATTATCCGTTTAAAAACTTTGGCTGATAACGAATACGGGCGTATATTTGCGCTAGAAAAAGAGAGTAACAGGAAGGGAACGGAATCGTTCCCTTCTTCTTTTCTTACGACTATGAACAGTGAAAACAACTTAGAAACGGTTAAATCAATTCTTGAATCTCTTTTGGAGGGTGATATCTTTTTAGTAGATATGAAAGTAAAGCCCACCAACAACATCAAGATTTATCTCGATGCCGACGACGGGTTAGGGATAGAAAAATGTATTAAAATCAACAGAGCACTATACAAAGTATTAGAGGAAATGGCCATCTACCCAGACGGAGATTTTTCTTTGGAAGTTTCCAGTCCGGGCATAGACGAACCATTAAAACTTAGCCGTCAGTATCATAAAAATATTGGTAGAAATGTAGAAGTGACGCTGAATGATGGATTAAAAAAAGAAGGATTACTTAAGACGGTTACAGAGGAGTCGATTGAAATTGCCTTTACCGAAGGCAAAGGAAAAAAGGCGGTAGACCATCTTTTAAACATTCCTTTCTCAACAATCAAACAAACAAAAGTTCTTATAAAATTTTAATTAACACAAAAACCCTCTTCCGGCGAGGTTTCCAGGCATAAGCAGGGAAAGTCCGGACAGGCATATGGCAAGCATTAACTTGATAGAATCATTTCAGGAGTTTAAAGAAGCGGAAGGTATTGATCGTCCTACGCTAATGAAAGTAATGGAAGATGTTTTCAAAACATTGATTCGTAAAAAATACGGCAGTGATGAAAATTTCGACGTTATCGTGAATGACCAGAAAGGAGATCTTGAAATCTTCCGCAGACGTACCATCGTTGATGATGATGATCTGTACAACACCTTAACAGAAATCGAATACAAAAATGCCATTCTTATCGAGCCCGATTATCAGGTTGGTGAAGAGTTGTATGAAGAAGTAGATATTCAAAAAGAATTTGGAAGAAGAGCGATACTTGCCGGCAAACAAACGCTTGCTGCGAGAATCAATGATCTTAAGAAAAATGTCTTGATAAAAAAATATGAAGATCGTGTAGGCGATATCGTGAGTGGAGAGGTTTATCAGGTATGGAAAAAGGAAGTATTGATTTTAGATGAAGATGGTAACGAAATGTTGTTGCCTAAGTCAGAACAAATTCCAAGTGATTATTTCAAGAAAGGTGAAACCATCCGTGCGGTTGTTAAAAAAGTAGAATTAAAAAATAGTCAGGCGATAATTATCTTATCTAGAACCAGCCCGATGTTCCTGGAAAAACTTCTTGAAATTGAAGTTCCTGAAATATTTGATGGCTTGATCGTGGTTAAGAAAATTGTAAGAGATCCAGGAGAAAGAGCCAAAGTAGCGGTGGAAAGTTTCGACGACAGAATCGATCCGGTAGGTGCTTGTGTGGGTATGAAAGGTAGTCGTATACACGGTATCGTTAGAGAATTGAAAAATGAAAACATCGACGTTATCAATTATACCAATAACATTCAGTTGTTGATACAACGTTCATTGACGCCAGCAAAAATTACCAGCATTGAATTAGACAATGAGAAAAAGCACGCTAATGTGTTTTTGATGCCTGATCAAGTTTCTTTGGCAATAGGTCGTCGTGGTGTTAACATCAAATTGGCCTGTGAATTAACAGGATACGAGATTGATGTATTCCGTGATAACGAAGGAGAGGTAGATGAATTTGATATTGACTTGGATGAATTCAGCGATGAAATTGAAGCATGGATTATTGACGAGTTGAAAAGAGTAGGATGCGATACCGCTCGTTCTGTATTGGACTTAACAGCAGACGAATTGGAACGCAGAACAGACCTTGAAAAAGAAACAATTGCAGATGTTAGAAGAGTGCTGCAAGAAGAGTTTGAAAGAGAGTAATACCTTTAAACAGAGAATTTTAGTAACCAATAAAGAAAAAACCGGTTTGCATTAATTAAGACCGGATTAAAAACAAGAATGTCAGAAGTAAATACACCAAGGTTAATGGCAGCGGCCAAAGAATTCAATATAGGTACAAACACCTTAATTGATTTCCTTGTGTCAAAGAATTTTAATGCAGATGAATTAAAGCCCACCACAAAGCTTACAGAAGCAATGTATCGTGTGTTGCAGTCTGAATTTCAACAAGACAAAGCAGCCAAACAAAAAGCCGAGCAGGTAGATCTTCCTAAAGGGGCAAATGCAGATCAGAAGAAGAAGAAAGACGAAGAAGACCTTTCTTTCAAAAAGAAAGAAGAAAAGCCGAAGGCTCCAGAACCTAAGCCAGAGCCTGTAAAAGAGGAGCCTGCTCCTGTAGAGGTAGTAGTTGAAACACCAGAAGAAGAGTCACAAAAAAGCGGGGTTACTAAAATTGACGCTCCTGAAATTGAAGGATTAAAAATTCTGGATAAGATTGACCTTGACAGTATAGACTCTTCTACAAGACCTAAAAAAGCTAAAAAGAAAGAACAGCCGGCTACAGAAACCCCTGCAGAAGAGGTGCCAGCTGTTGAGAAGAAATCAGAAGCGATAGAAATTGCTCCTGAAATCATAGATTCAGTACCCGAGGCAATAACAAAAGACCAAGAACCGACCCCTGCAATAATTGAAAACATTCAAGCGCAGAAATTAACGGGTCCAAAAATATTAGGTAAAATTGATTTACCAGTAAACAACGACACCAGACCGAAGAAAGAAACCAACGAAGAGAAACAGAAGCGTAAGCGTATTCCAATTCAGAAGAAAGGACCCGATGGTGGTGGAGCGCAACGTGGCAATAAAGCTATACCAGATGGAAGAGGTCCAAGACCACCACAAGGTGGCGGACAGGGACAAGGTCAGGGACAAGGCAATAAGTTTCAGCGTCCTGGCCAAGGTGCTCCAAAAAGAGAGGATAAGATAATTGATGAAAAAGAAATTCAGGAAAAACTAAAACAAACCCAGGCTAAATTGGCCGGATCCGGAGGAAGAGGAAAAAGTCTTAAAGCCAAATACAGAAAGGCTAAGAGAGAAGAGATGGCCGACCAAATGGGTGAGGGCGGAGATGTTTCAAATAAGCTTCAGGTTACGGAGTTTATTTCTGTTAGTGAATTGGCGGGTTTGATGGATGTGAGTTTTGCAGATATCATCGGCAAATGTATGAATCTCGGAATCATGGTTTCTATCAACCAACGTTTAGAGGCTGACATTATTGAACTAGTAGCTAGTGAATTTAATTATGAAGTTGAATTTATAGGCGTTGATGATGCTGCAGAGTTGGAAGTAGAAGAAGAAGAAGACAATCCAGAAGATTTAAAACCAAGAGCTCCAATTGTTACGATCATGGGTCACGTAGATCATGGTAAAACATCGCTATTGGATTATATCAGAAATACAAACGTAATTGCTGGTGAGGCTGGAGGAATTACACAGCATATTGGTGCTTATGAAGTAACCTTAGCTGATGGAAGAGCTATTACATTTTTGGATACACCAGGTCACGAAGCGTTTACGGCTATGCGTGCCCGTGGTGCTAAAGTAACAGATATTGCGGTTATAGTTGTAGCTGCAGATGATGCGGTGATGCCACAAACCAAAGAGGCGATATCACATGCTCAGGCGGCTAATGTACCGATGATTTTCGCCATCAATAAAGTGGATAAAGACGGCGCTAATCCTGAAAAAATTAAAGAACAACTGGCTACCATGAATATTTTAGTGGAAAGCTGGGGCGGTAAATTCCAAAGTCAGGAAATCAGTGCCAAAAAAGGAATGAACATTGATTTGTTGCTTGAAAAAATATTGCTTGAAACAGATATTTTAGAATTAAAAGCCAATCCTGTAAAACAAGCTAATGGCACTATCATTGAAGCTTCGTTAGATAAAGGAAGAGGTTATGTTGCAACCATTTTGGTGCAGAATGGAACGTTGCGTCAGGGAGATATGATTGTTTCCGGACAACATTTTGGTAAGGTTAAGGCGATGTACAATGAAAGAAATCAGCGCGTAGAAGTAGCTCCTCCATCAACACCAGTATTGATTCTTGGTTTGAATGGTGCCCCTCAGGCTGGTGAAACTTTCAAGGTTTTTGAAAACGAAGCTGATGCTAGAGAAACAGCATACAAGCGTGGACAAATATTACGTGAGCAAGGTATGCGGGCGAAAAAACACATTACACTTGATGAAATCGGACGTCGTTTGGCTTTAGGTAATTTCAAGGAATTGAATGTTATCATTAAAGGCGACGTGGATGGTTCTGTAGAAGCATTAAGTGATTCATTGCAAAAATTAAGTACAGAAGAAATCGTTGTGAAAGTGATCCATAAAGCGGTGGGTGCGATTACAGAAAGTGATGTAACGTTAGCGAATGCATCTGATGCGATTATCATTGGTTTCAATGTTCGTCCTTCTATACAAGCTGCTCGACTTGCAGAAAATGAGTCTATTCAGATTAAATTATACTCCATCATCTACAACGCTATTGAAGAAATCAGAAGCGCCATGGAAGGTATGTTGGAACCAACAGTGGAAGAAAAAATTCTTGCCAATGTTGAAATCAGAGAAACATATCGTTTCGATAAAGCTACGGTTGCCGGTTGTCAGGTACTTGATGGTAAAATGGCAAGAAACAACAGAATTAGATTGGTTAGAGATGGTATCGTAATTTTTACAGGTGAGTTAGCAAGTTTGAAACGCTTCCGTGATGATGCTAAAGAAGTTACTTCTGGTATGGAATGCGGATTGGTGATCAGAAATTATAATGATTTGAAAATCGGTGATATTGTTGAGGCATTTGAAGAAGTGGAAGTGAAGAGAACTCTTTAATTTGTTCAAAAGTTTCAGAGGTTCAATAGGTTCAAAACGTTTTAAACCTATTGAACATTTTGAACTTATTAAACAAGAGATTGGTTGAAACTTTTGTTAAATGATTTCAATTCGGTTTTATCAAATTTATGAGACTTAATTTTGGCGGGCATTAAAGTCAATGTTGATACAAGTACTATGATTAAAAATAAAATTGCATTTCTTTTCCTTTCCATTCTGATTGTTACTGCAGCATATTCACAACCCAAAAAAGTGATTGCTGATAAAATCATTGCCGTAGTTGGTAACAAAATCATATTAAAGAGTGATATAGACAATACCATTATGGACATGCAACGCCAGGGCATAGACGTACCTGCCGATGCGAGATGTATGAGTCTAGAACAAGCCATGGGAATTAAAGCCTTGGTATTACAGGCAGAAAAAGATTCTTTACCAGTAACCGATGAAGAAGTAGATGCAGAAATTGACAATCAGGTAAGATATTTTATCAGTCAGTATGGTTCAAAAGAAGAAGTAGAAAAAATAGCCGGTAAGACTTTATATCAATTGAAAGAAGATTTCAAAGAAGGGTTCAGAGACAGAAAGCTGGCAACAGCTATGCGTAATAAAATCATAGAAGGTATTAAGATTACGCCAAACGAAGTAAGAGATTTTTATAATAAAATTCCTGTTGATAGTTTGCCATTTTACGAAACAGAGGTAGAGGTTGGACAAATAGTATGTTTTCCAAAAGCCAGTCGCGATGCAGAAGAATATTGCATCGAACAACTAAATGATTATAAGAAGCAAATTGAATCCGGTAAAAAAGATTTCGGAACAATGGCCTCAATTTATACAGAAGATCCTGGAAGTAAAGAACGTGGTGGTATGTATGAAATCAACAGAAACCAGAAAGACCTTGATCCGTTGTGGATGTCGAAAGCATTTATGCTGAAAGAGGGGCAGGTTTCCAATCCATTTAAAACCAAATTCGGATATCATATCATTCAATTGGTAAGTCGTTCAGGAGATGATGCGGTTGTAAGACATATTTTGAAAATACCACAAGTTACTAATGTAGAGATGAAAGCCGGCTTCAGTAAAATGGATACGGTAAGATCTAAATTAATAGCAGGTGTTATTGATTTTGGAACAGCGGTTTCAAGATACAGTGATGACGAATCCAGTAAGTTTACTGCAGGAATGATACAAGGTAGAGATGGTACTTTCCTTACCATTGATCAGCTTGATAAAGAGTTAGTCGTAAAAATGAAAGACTTGAAAGTTGGCGAGTATTCACAACCGTTAGAATATACCGATGAGAGAGGAAAAAAAGGTATTCGTATTGTTTACCTTAAAACGAAAACTGAACCTCATCGTGAAAATTTAAAAGACGATTATAACAAGGTTGCTCAAAGAGCACTTGAACAAAAGAAAGAAACCGCACTTGAAAAATGGTTTGATGATAAAAAAAGAAATTACTACATCATGATTGATGAAGAGTATAGAAGTTGTTCGGCTTTGAAACATTGGGTTGATATGGCCAACGCGAGCGCTAAGTAAGGTTTCAAAGGCTCGGTATGTTCAATGCCTGCCTGCCGGTAGGCAGGAGTTCAAAAGGTTGACGACTGAATGGATTTACCATCATCAAATTATCCCATTGCCAAATCATCAAATTGAAAATAAGTTTTGATAGAAAAAAAGAAATCATCAGGTTCGGAAGAAG
>CANGEZ010000117.1 GCA_947452875.1 Chitinophagaceae bacterium | reverse complement strand
GAGTTGATTGGCAAAAAAGGAAAGAACCAAGGAAACATGAGAGATGTGGAACTGGAGAAAATAAAAGAATATGCGGGTGAAGATGCTGATATTACTTTACAATTGAAACATCTCTTTGAACCAAAAATGAAATCCAGTGAAGTGGAAAAGGTTTTTGAAGAAGTAGAGAATCCTTTGGTAAAAGTGTTGGTGGATATGGAATTTGAAGGTATTAAAGTGGATGTCAATTTTTTAAATAATTATTCGAAAGAACTTGAAGTAGAAGAGAAAAAAGCGGAAGAGCAAGTATATGAACAAGCGGGTGTGCGTTTCAATTTGGCATCTCCAAAACAATTGGGAGAAGTGTTATTCGAAAAACTCAAACTCGATCCTAAAGCCAAGAAAACAAAAACAGGTCAGTATGCAACTGGAGAAGATATTTTAACCAAACTCGCTGTTCAACATAAAATCTGTGACGACATTTTAACTTACAGAGAATTGGCAAAATTGAAATCTACTTATGTTGATACACTGCCATTGTTGATCAATCCTAAAACCGGAAGGGTTCATACCAGTTATGCTCAGGCTGTAGCGGTTACAGGCAGACTAAGCAGCAACAATCCAAATCTTCAAAACATTCCGATAAGAACTGATAAAGGAAGAGAGATTAGAAAAGCTTTTATTCCACGCGATGAAAACCATGTGCTGGTATCTGCCGATTACTCTCAAATTGAATTGAGAATTGTTGCCGCCATCAGCGGTGATGAAAACATGTGTGAAGCGTTCAAAACAGGAAAAGATATTCATACAGCAACTGCCGCAAAAGTTTTTAATGTAGAAGAAAAAGAAGTAACTAAAGAAATGCGTTATAAAGCAAAGAGCGTGAACTTCGGTATCATCTACGGACAAGGTGCATTTGGCTTATCTGAAAATCTCGGCATTTCAAGAACAGAAGCCAAAGAAATCATAGACAATTATAAAAAGCAATTCCCCAACATTCAAAAATATATGGATGACACGATTGCTTTTGCCAAAGCAAACGGTTATGTACAAACGCTGATGGGTAGAAAGCGCTGGTTGAAAGATATTACTTCCTCAAATTTTACCGTACGTGGATTTGCGGAAAGAAATGCCATCAACTCTCCAATTCAGGGAACAGCTGCTGATATGATAAAACTCGCCATGATTAATATTCATGACGCTTTTAAAAAGAAAAATTTCAAATCTAAAATGTTGTTGCAGGTACATGATGAATTGGTATTTGACGTATTGAAATCTGAAATGGATCTAGTGAAACCTGTAATATTGGAGTGTATGCAAAATGCACTTCAACTTCCTAACCACGTTCCTACTGATGCAGAAATTGGATCAGGAGACAATTGGCTTGCTGCTCATTAATAAAAATAAAAATGGAAAAACCTATATTAGTTTATTGCTACGATGCTTATTGCGGCTGGTGTTATGGATTCAGCAAGATAATGACTGGAGTAGCCGAGACTTTCAAAAACGAATTAAATTTTGAAGTGTTAAGTGGCGGTATGATATTGCCGGAAAAGCCTGTTCACATTGGCATCAGCGCAGATTACATTTTAAAAGCCATTCCAAATGTGGAAGAAACTACAGGCATAAAATTCGGCGAAGACTTTTTATGGCATATCAAAAATCCAGATGATAGCGACTGGTATCCTCATTCAGAAAAGCCGGCCATTGCCCTTTGTATTTTTAAGGAATATTTTCCTGAACGCGCTGTTGAAATAGCTTCAGACTTACAATATGCTTTGCATTTTGAAGGAAGAGATTTGACAGACAATGAAGCTTACCGACATTTACTGGAAAAGTACAGCATCAATCCAGAAATTTTTTATGAGAAGTTAAGCAGTGAAGAATTTAAAGACCGGGCGCATTATGAATTTTCATTGGTACAACAACTTAAAGTAAATGGTTATCCAAGTGTTTTCATTCAAACCAAAGAATCTACATTTCATATGGTGGCGAGAGGATATACTAATGAAAAAGATTTGACTGAGAGAATAAGGGGGGTGCTAGGATAAGCTGGATACTGGACACTGGATGCTAGATACTGGCGCCAGTCTACTGACTGGTGTCGTTCAGAGCAAAGCAGTCTCAGACTGCGATACATAATTAAATAATCATGGATATAGATACTGGCGCCGGTCTACTTTACCGGTGTCATTCAGAGCCAAGCAGTCTCCGACTGCAGATGTTACTCAATAAAGACTAAACTCTCTACCATAATTTATTCATTTTAATTAGAATAGTTACTATTTTTATTCTCTAATTCTAAACAGCTTTTATGAAAAGGATTTTAACATTCATAGCGCTATCGGTTTTACTTTCCGATGTGTCAGCTCAACCATTCGCTTTATCGCTTAACAATGTCAACGGATCTCCATACTCTTGTACGAATTTGGATGATTTGGGAACTTATAAAAGACTTCGTGTTCAGTCTACTCAAAATTCAAGTGATGGTCGCTGGGAACTACCACAAACCTGTTCATTCCCAGGCAATGTTTGGAGACCATATATTGATGCAGAAGCAACACCCATTCCTTTTAATGTTGTAATACCACCAACTGGCAGCACTTATGGTGCTTTATGGAATGCCAACAACGGCGGTGTACCTGGAAGATTATCGCCTGTAACTAACGGCAACTATTACACTTTCAATGTAGAAAACATCACTTGTAATTCTGGCATTTGCAACAGTCCTCATATTGGTGTACTTGAAACACCATATTTACCTGTTACATTTCCAACAGTTACACAGAATCCACTTGCTGATGCGGTTGGTGACAATGTGCCTGTAACTATTACCGTTACCAGTTCCGCCTCTCCTATTGAAAATGTCTTTTTAAGATACACGATTAATGAATATGTAAACACAACTATCGTTCCAGTAAGTTTTGTTGGCACTACAGGTACGGCAGTTATTCCTGGCTTCCCCATTGGAACTGTTGTTAAATACTATATCTATAGCAGCAATAAGTCTCAGTCGTTAATTGAATCTGAAGTGTTATTGTATGGTGAAATAGTTCATGACATGTCTACGCTCGACTGGAATGTAAATACAACTGGTGCAAATTATCCATATACCGTCATCAACATAACACCCATTACCATTCAGTATTTAAAAGGTATCAAACAATCGAATTTAAATGACTTGTCTTGGAAGCTAGACTGCAGTAATGTGAATGCGGTAAATGTATATTTAGAAAGAAGCAATGATGGCATTAACTATACATCTATTTTTTCAATGCATACTGATCCATCAAGATGTGCTCAACCATTTAATTACAAAGATGCTAACTTTAAAAACGGCTTGAATTATTACAGATTGAAAATTCAAAATACAGATGGCGAAAAGAAATACAGTACAGTGGTTGCATTGCTTAATAATAGTAATAGTTTTGAAATCGTCCATTCAGGCTTGAATCCTGTTAACAACGATGTATTAAGTATTGAAGTTGCTGCTGCAAAATCTTTGAAAGTAAATTCCCGCATTTTTGATATGTCCGGAAGAACATTAAAAATATCAACCTATTCTCTTAATGCTGGTAATAACAAAATGAATACAGATGTATCTGGACTTGCATCTGGCATGTATTGTATGTCGTTACAAACAAATGATGGTGTTGTAAGGACAATTAAGTTTGTTAAGAGATAGGGGCTGGGTGATGGATGCTGGATACTGGATACTGGATGCTAGATACTGGCGCCAGTCTACTGACTGGTGTCGTTCAGAGCCAAGCAGTCTCAGACTGCGACCTTAAAATAATTACTAAGAAAATTTCAAATATGATTCTTACTTTTTCTTCTTTACAAAAGCTTTCTCATAACATTCAATCCATTCATCAGCGCTCATCTTCGCAGTTAATTCACCAATCAATTCAAAAGGTATTTCATCAACCTTTTTAAATCTGATACAACTTTTTCCCATATCTAATTTCCCTTTAGCTTGCTTTTCAATTTCTTTCTGAAACCATTCCAAAAGCTTAGGATCAGCATACATACCCATGTGATATACTGAAATAAAATTTTTCTGTGAGGCAATACTTATGAAAGGAAGTGGTTGCTTTGGATTACAATGATAGCCGTTGGGATATTTACTATGAGGTATGTAATAAGTAATCATGTTGTACATGAATCCTTCTTCAAGTCCTTTAGACTTATTTTTCAAAATCACTTTTCTAATTTGATTCATGGCTAGCTTTCTATCTTCTGGCAGTGAGTCTATGTAAATGGCAACTTCTTTTGATGTTGAAGGCATGTGTATGAGTTTTGAAAAGCAAAGATAATTCTTTAAATAAAAAAAGACCGTGTATAAGTAAGAATCAAATGTTCTTTTGGATATCAGTTTAAGGCATATTGGTTTTTGACATTAACGTCGAAATAAAAGTTGATTCTCGAAATAGAGCTGCTTCATCCACAAAATGAGACCAGAGCCTTCGTGAAACTTTATGCCTTCGCGCCTTTGTGGCTAATAAAAATAAATAATAAGAAAGTAAAAATAAGGAATAAGGAAGTGCTCCTCCCAACAAAACATAATCAAAGTCCCCCAATGGGGGATTTAGAGGGCCACCTATTTCCCCTGATAATACTTAATAATCTCAATCGCAAAATACCATGCCGATATCAATGTACCAAATGCAACAATAGCGGTAAACACCATCAATCCTAATGAGTATTTTTTAAAATCTTTTTGTATCGTTTCTATTCTGTTAATCTCCCTGTTCTGCATTTCAACTTTTCTCACATAACCTCCATTGTTTCTAAAAACTAGCCCTTCAAGTGAAATAGTTAATGGGTCTATCGTTTTTAAATACTTATCAAGCAAGAGCGTATAAAACAATAGATTAATCTCCCACTCTTTTAATTTGAATTTATCAACAACCAAAATGGTGATTTTTTCTTTGGTTGATGTGAAAGAATCATCAGCATAAAAACTGACCCCTTTGTAAACATTTTCATATTCGTAAATAAGCTGTTCTAAAATGAAATCAAGCTCGGCATTATAATTCTTTTCCATTTTGTTTTTATAGCTGTTTAAATTAGTTTATTGGTGACCGTTAGTTAAAACAGTTTCAGTTTTTCGATTAGGTTTATAGTTGGGCATATTGCTATTTTGCAAATTTTTTATTAATGGCGCCAAACTTATTCCCGTTGATGAAATAACAAACTCTCTTACTTTTTTCGAATGTTGCATCCCTCTGGATTTCATCACGTACAGACTTTTATATCTTTCATCTTCAGATTCTATATCCTGCAACATAATCCATGTGTCAACCATTGAGGAAATACCTTCGTCACTTGTATTTTGAGAGATAGAACCTATGGTAATGGCGGCAGTAAACATTACAGTCACTTGTTTTGTTTTTAAATAATCTACAAAACGAGTGAGCATGCTTCTTACATCACTATTAGGACCTTCGGTCATCAAATTGGTAATAGGATCGAGAATAACAACTCCGGGTTTCAATTTTTCAATTTGTTCTTTTATCGCCATAAAATGGAGTTCCAGATTTTGTAAGCTGGGTCTGGCATAATAAAAATGTAATAAAGAAGAAGTTTTATATTCTTCTAAATTGATGCCAATAGACTTCATGTTTCTTATGAGCTGATTGGGCGTTTCTTCAAACACACAAAACAAACAACTGATTTTATCTACACATATTTTCTTTGCGAAAGCAGCAGTGATACTCGTTTTACCGGTTCCTGCCGTACCCGAAACAAGAATGCTGCTTCCTGAATAAAAGCCTTTGTTTTCGAGCATCTCATCAAGCGAAGGAATGCCTGTTAATATTCTTTCGCTGCTCACGAGTTGCTCCAGCCCTTTGCTGATGATAGGAAAAATGGTCATGCCCGTTTCGTCAATATAAAATGGATATTCGTTATTGGCATGAGAAGAACCTCTGTATTTTATAATCCTTATTCTTCGTGTACCCATTTGGTTGATGACCCTGTTGTTTAATTCTATGACACAGTCGGCAACATTTTCTTCTATACCCAATCGTGTTAAAAAAGTATCTCCAATTTCAGCCGTAATGATGGCAGTTAATTTTTTTTCTTTAAGCCAGAAAAATAATTTTTTAAACTCCGAACGAAGTATACGGGTGTCAAAACTTGAAAACAAGGTGTCAAATGAATCCAATACAATTCTTTTGGCATTGATCTTTTCAATAGCATTATTCAGGATCACAAAAAGTCCATCTATATTGTATTTGCCAACTTCGTGAATTTCACTACTACTAATATTTAAATGTTCAATGCAGATTTTCTTTTCGGAAATTAAATTTTGGATATTATAACCCAGTGAAGTTGTATTAATAATTATATCCTCTATTTTTTCTTCGAAAGTTAAAAACAAACCAGGTTCATTATACATTACAGCGCCGTTAAGAATAAACTCCATAGCCATGAATGTTTTTCCGGTGCCACTACTTCCAAAAACAACAGTTGGTCGATTTGTAGGCAACCCGCCGAAAGTAATTTCATCAAATCCTTTTATCCCTGTAGGTGTTTTGTGAAATTGTATTTGAATTGGTTTTGAAGTTGAAGCCTCGGGTATGATGGCTGATTTTATTTTCATGAGATAGCTTGTTATTTAATGAATTTCAATAAGATTAAAATTTCTGAATAAAATAACGGCGTTCTGATTACATGAGGTAGCGTGAAAAGCATCGTGTAAAATGACAGATGTCATGAGATAGTTCCCCT
>CANGEZ010000116.1 GCA_947452875.1 Chitinophagaceae bacterium | reverse complement strand
TCAAACATACTCATCAACATTTGCTCGTTTAGCTCAACTGGATACACTACCAATTCAATATTTAATCAAACAGCCACTTCATTTTATTCTACCATTTATTATTTTGTAGATAATTCTGCTGATGCCTGTGGCAATAGCAATGGAACACCTGTGCAACAAAGGCCTAACATAAAACTTAATAACCACATTATTGGCACCGGAATCATCAACAATGGACAAACTGATTATCCTGCACCTTATGGAAATTGGTATTGGTCTGCAAGGCATCAAATGCTAATAAAAGCCGACGAATTAATAGCAGCCGGAATAACGGCAGGCCCCATCAACTCCCTTTCTTTTGATGTTGTGAGTACAGACCCTGCAACAACATACACCTACTTGGATTTCAGTTTTAGTAGCACTATAGCAGATCAAATTACAGGCACTTTTACTCCATTGAATACAAACTTAAACTTGCATACTAATTTTTCATTGAGCAGGTCTGGGGAGACTGTATACCTTTATAATAACAATCAAAATTTAATTAGTCAACTCAATGTAAATTGCATCAATACAGATAACAGTACAGGCTGTAAAATAGATGGCATCAATGATATTGTTTTCTTCAACTCATCCACTCCTTCTTTCTCAAATAACAATTCACAATCTTCTCATCAATACCTGCAACCACCTGTGTTTTCAAAACCTTCCGGGTTGTATAGTGGCGGATTCAGTATGACGATTACCAATCCTAATACTATGACTTCTACAATTAGGTATACGTTAGACGGCACAGACCCAAGTTTGAATTCCACTATTTATAATGGAAACAGCATTAGTATTGGCAGTTCTAAAGTATTGAAGGCAAGAGCATTTTGCGACACCATGCTTACCAGCCCTTTGAAGGCAGCGAGTTATTTGATTGCAGTAAATCACACAACGCCTGTGCTTTCAGTGATTACCGATAACAATAATTTATATGGCAGCTCTGGTATTTTTGACAATTGGCAAAATGACTGGGAAAAGTCAGCTTATGCAGAATATTTCAATACTGACAGGTCATTGATTTTTTCACAGCCTTCGGCAATACAGATAGATGGTGGAGCCGGTGGAAGTAGGTCTCAACCACAACATTCATTTCGTCTTGAATTAGACAACTCAGTTTTAGGTGGTGGCAGCGTGCATTATCCACTTTTTCCAGACAAACCATGGCGAAATAAATACAGCAGATTGTATGTAAGAAATGGAAGCAATCAATATTTGACTTATCCTTATAAAGATGCCTGTGGTGTAAAAGGATTAAGTAAAGAAACCAAAAATTACTATTCGGCTTACAGACCTGTTTCAGTTTATATCAATGGGGAATATTTTGGACTTTACGAATTGAGAGAAAAATTTGATGAAGAATATTTTAAAGAAGCTGAAGATGCAGATTCTACTGAAATACTCTCTGTTAGTTATTGGTATGGCGGCGTACTCAGGTCTGTAGTTGGCTCAGTTGATTCCTTTTATAACGCATATAATCATTTCAATGCCTTAGATGCAACTGCTGGAGACTATTGGGATCAAGCGAATAAATATTTCGACATGGAATATTACAATGACTATATCATTGCAGAATCGTTTATTCAAAATCAAGACTGGCCTTATAACAATATAAAAATTTACAGATCCAACAAAACCAATTTCAGTTATCGTTTTGCAGTCATAGACATTGAATTGTCATTACAACCCAATGGTTGGTCTTCGGCTGGAGACAATCCGATTGATTTTCTAAACACTCATGCCGGAGCCTACCCCTATTCAAACATTTGGTTGAAATCGATGCAGAATCCTAAGTTTAAAAATTATTTCATTAATAGATATGCAGACATTTTAAACACAAGTTATTTACCATCAAGATTGAATGCCATAGAAGATTCTATGTATACTGAAGCGCGTCCGGAAATGTTTAAAGAATATGCGAGATGGGGCGACCCCAATAACATTACTCAACAAATGAATGATTTTAGAGACAGACATTTCACCATGCAATCAGAATTTTCCAGAAGAGGACAGATTGTAAGAGATTTCATTCAATCTGATTTAGGCATGACAAGTCAGGTTAATGTTACACTAAAATCTTTTCCTGCTGAGGGCGGCAACATAAAAATTTCTACCATTACTCCAGGTCCGCTCCCATGGACTGGCGTGTATTTCAATGGCAATCCTGTTGGACTAACGGCAATGGCTAACCCAGGCTATGAATTCTCGCATTGGGATTCAAACACCATATTCAGAAATATCGACACGTCTTCTTCTATCAATTTGAACATAGACAGAGATGTAACATTTACAGCGGTTTTCAAAAAAACAAGTATTGTCAATACCAACTACCCTACAACAAAAGACAACTACTATATTTACCCTAACCCCTCATCTGGCAATTTCAATATTTATTTTAATAATGTCAATGATGGGAGTTACAACATTCAAATTTTAAACGGCTTAGGACAAAATGTATACACCACGTCTGCAACTGTTGTAAACAGAAAATTAATTAAATATGTTGAAATTAAAAACTTACCCAATGGTGTTTATATTGTAAATATCAATAAAGGCTTGATTCAGCATTCCATCAAAATCATCATTTCTCATCAATAATAAAAATGAAAAATAAATTTCTATTTATCATCACGCTAGCTATAATAACTTTTGGATGCAGAAAAAATCCTGTTGATTTAGCAATAGACCCTATCCAATACAACCCAGACTGGACAGCGGCTTCACATGAAATCGTGCCTGCAAATTACGATGTTGCATTTCCTCAGAATAGTGTCAATAAAATTGAAATAAAATTAGGCGCAACAAAATGGAATGCCATCAGAGCCAACATGGTTTCTATTTTTGGAATTGATTTTGGAAGTAATGTTGGAGGTGGCAATGTAAACACTTTAACAGAGCCAGAATATGTAGATGGCGATTTGACTTTCAATGGAAAAGTTTGGAAGAATGTTGGATTCAGATTGAAGGGAAATTCAACGCTTCGTGATGCTTGGAATAGTGGTAATTATAAACTTCCATTCAGATTGAATTTCGACAAATTTGAAGACCAATATCCTGGTATTAAAAACCAGCGTTTCTACGGATTTAAATCACTTTCGTTTTCCCCAGGATTTAAAGATGCTTCTTTAATCAGAGAAAAACTGGCGTCAGATATTTATAGACTTGGCGGCATTGTTGCATCACGAACTGCTTTCTATAGAGTTTATGTTGACATTGGAACCGGACTTAAATATTGGGGATTGTATTGTGGTGTTGAATTGCCGGATGACAATATGTTGCAAGACCAATTGGGAGAAGAATCAGGAAACATTTACAAACCCGAATCTAGACTCAATTTCTTTAATCAATCTGAATTTATAAAACAAAATAACGAAATAGAAAACGACTATACAGACGTTGTTGAATTTGTTACCACATTGAATAGTCCAACAAGAATTTCTAATAACCCCCAATGGAAATCAAATCTTGAAAATGTTTTTGATGTAGATTTATTTCTAAAATGGATGGCTATAAACAACGGCATGACCAACTGGGACAGTTATGGAACTAAGGCTCACAATTACTATCTCTATCATCATAGCAATGGAAAGTTGATGTGGATTCCATGGGACAATAATGAAGCCATGAGCCGTAACCCAGGAATAGTTGGTGCCACAGGTGGAAATGGCATGAATGGCTTATCGCTTTCCATGAATGAAGTAACTGTAGATTGGCCTTTGATAAGATACCTTGCAGATGATGCTAATTATTTTCAACGATACAAAGACTTATTGAAGACTTTTAAAAATGATGTTTTCAATAATGCTACAATTGATGCCATGATTGACAACAATTATAATTTAATCACACCATTTGTAATTGGGCCGGATGGTGAACAGCCTGGTTATACTTACCTTACTAGCAGCGCGAGCTTTACAAATGAAAAAACTAATTTGAAATTGCTGGTAACGAATAGGAATAATTTGATTTCGAGTTATGTGCCTTAATTAGAAATCTTTAAGTTGTCATTACAAAAACTCAATTTTCAAAAATCAGCGCAATCATTAATTTTCATCCATTAATTTTTGATTGAAAGAATGATAATTTAGATGATCGACACTCATTAATTCTTCATAAAACATGAACCAAAAGCCCGATAAAGAAACGCTTCAACGTTGGCACAACGACCCCAATAACTGGAAATGGGGAATGATTTACTTTAACAAAGAAGACAAAAGATTATTTCCACCAAAGCGAGTTCCGATGATGGGTTGGACGATTAATTTTGCGAATAAATGGTCGATAATCGCCATGATTGCATTGGTTGCGGCCATTGTTGTATTGATGAAATGTGTTGTGGCTTGATTTGGTTAAGCGCCAAATTGTATTACCCAATCTTAACCGAAGTCATCGTTATACTTCCTGCTACAGGTTTATCATTGAAGAAAGAAACAGTATCATTTTTCCCCTGCAAACCCAAGGTATACAACAAAGGCAGATAATGCTCAGGAGTTGGTATCGCAAGCAATGCTTCTTTACCCAATTGATTGTAATTGATAAGAGGCTTATGTTCTTTTTGTAAAATCAGATCTTTAAAAGTTTCATTCATTTGCAGCGCCCAATCGTAACCGTAAGCAGGACCATTTAATTTTTCCCAAGCCACCATGCCTAGATTGTGAACCATATTTCCACTGCCAATAATCAACACGCCTTTGGAGCGTAATTGTGATATTTCTTTAGCTAACTCATAATGAAAAGCGGGACCTTTTGTATAATCAATGCTTAATTGTAAAACAGGAATGTGCGCATCTGGATACATGTGTCTTATGATTGTCCAAGTGCCATGATCCAAACCCCAATCATGATTGAGTTCTACTTGTGTTGAATGAATCATAGAGGCTGTTTCTTTTGCCAATGCAGGATTACCGGGAGCTGGATATTGTACTTGAAACAAAGCATCTGGGAAACCTCCGAAATCATGAATGGTTTGAGGGAAATCCATTGCAGTAATTTTCGTTCCATTTGTAAACCAATGTGCAGAAACTACCAGAACCGCTTTTGGTGCTGGAATTTCTTTTGCCATTTCCGTCCATCTGCTACTGAATTCATTGTCTTCAATTCCATTCATCGGAGAACCATGTCCAACAAACAAAACCGGCATTAAAAAATTTTGTATCAGTAATGAATCTGTGAGGTTTTTAAATGCGCTTAAGGTGTTGATGCCGTCCATGATGAAAATGATATGTTGAATTGATCGCTCGTCATTAATAAATGACTATTCAAAAGTAAAAAATCGAAACTAAAAAACAGACTTTACGAACTTATTTGCAAGAAATATAAAAAGCCGGAATTAACCGGCTTATATTGATTTTGAGATCGTGTTAGAAATGTGAATTACAATTTCGTCGTAAACTCTCCCTCATCATCAAGCTTCACTTTCAAACGTTTTTCACCTTGTTTTAATATTACTTTCCAAACTTTGGTGGCACCTTTATCTTCCTCATAAGTTACTCTGTAAACATCCTTGGGAATGTCCCAATGAGGATATCTTTTCACCAACGACTGAGCAACTGATTTTGGCAATGCCACATTTTTGAATCTTTCTGCAGTACGCAACAACTTTCCGTCTTTGTCATAAGTGGCCAACACATATCCCGCAGGCAAGTAAAAAGAAATGTTATACTCCTCATATTCATCATCATAATACTCGGAATTTTTTACATCATAAGAAGCAGCTTGATGCTCGAGAACTCTTACTGGCTGCGGTAATTCTCTATTGTCAACAGCAGATAGGTATTTATATCTCATTGCAGAAATAACGACTTCGGGCATAAGCACCTGAGAAAAAGCAGTGGTGAATATTCCCAGAACAAAGAAGAAAAATAATGTGATTGATTTAATTTGTTTCATAACTGTACTATTTGGTTTTTAAATTTTGAATTTTTACTTTTTAATTAGCATTTTATATCCCCCATCATTTACTTTCAAAATAACATTATTCGAATCTGTTTCGAAATGATTGCAGTCAGATGATTTACAAACTTTCATTTATTGATAAAAAAAATCCCCGACTCTAAAGCCGGGGATTCAATGATGATGAACTAGTTAAAATTACATTTTTACAAATCGTTTGATAACCGATTGAGTTCCTTGCGTAACCTTTATAAAATATACACCAGGTTTTAAGTCATTGCCGAAAGTTTCAATTTGAGTTGAATGAGTTTGATAGGTTTTAATGACTCTTCCTTCCAAATCCATGATTTTCAACTCAGCGATTTCATTTGATGCATTCATGAGTTTCATGTGAATTACATTAGAAGTTGGATTGGGGTATAAACTTAAACCTAGGTTATTAGCACTAGTCTGGAGACTAGCGCTATGACCAGCGCTATTACCAGCGCCAATACCATTTTTCACAAACGGCGTGGTAGCGCAACCGGTAGTTACCAATTTCAATACTCTTTTAGCACCAAGGCAACCATTGTTTGCTTGAACAAAAATGCTGTCATTAGCTCCGGCTGTAATAAAACGAACTCTTATTTTCAAACCATTGCTTCCGCTATCAATAACAGCCCCTGTTGGAATTGTCCATGCATAGTTTGTAGCACCTGTAACTGCAGTAGTTGTGTAAGTTGCTCCAGTTGCTGTTCCAACTATTGAGCAAATACTTGTTGTACCAGTTAAAGATGTTGGTGCAGATAATACAGAAGTTACTGTTGCCGT